>JAZQXH010000026.1:0-10621 GCA_045632745.1 Alloprevotella sp. | reverse complement strand
AGGGGTTGCTGAGGATGCGACCTTCTACAATACCGTAGGTGAAGCCGAAGCGGTTGTTGCTCTTGATACCACCCGTAATCATCGGTACGTTGTCGGTAGATGTGTCGGGGTTGGGGATGGCACGTGCTACGAGGTCGCCGTCTTGCAAGTAAATCACTTCCTTGCTGTCGCTGAGCCATCTGTTCCACGTAGCGCCGTAGCGCTGGCAGCGCATCCATTTGTCGTTGACGGGTTGACTGTAGTCTTCAGCATTGAATTCGTCGTTGAACACCAACTCCCATTCGCAATCCGTTGAGGGTTCGAAGTTTGCAGTTACTTCAACTTCGCCATTTACCTGGTTGGCTGCCAAAGAAGCGACATTGTTTTTAGGCGTAAGTGTGCGTTCGAACCACTGAAGGTTGCCATTTACATACTGTGGACCATTGAGGTTGTGACCATGGCGAACGATGATTTCGTTGGCTGCATAGCCAGGAGCACCAGGGCTGAGTGTGAAGTAGAGTTGCGATTCGAGCGGCGTGATTTTGTTGGGGTGAGCCGCATTGCTGCGTCCGTAGATGTTGCCGTTGGTTGTGAGGAGTTTAAGTGCTTTCTTTTCGCATGTAAGGTTGAGCAAGAAGTCAACTACGACACCGCCGTTTTCAATGAAGTTTTCTGAACCTGTGGGCGAAATGTTGTTGATATCAGCCTTGAGACGCATGCGGTAAACACCTTCGGGGAGGAGCGATGAAAGTTCGAATTGGGGGAGACGCTTAGCAGGAGTTTCGATAGTTTCTCCGGCGCTGTTGATGCCATTGTAGTAAGTAAATGCTACCAGTTCGCTCGATGCCGTAGGTACACCTCCTTCTGTGAGGATGGGGGTGAAGAAACCGTCGTTGTTGAGGTCGATGTAGAGATAGTAGTGCAAACCTTCGCGGTTGTCCGTAACGGTTAATGTGAAGGCATTGGGCTGATAGAAGGCCTGATGTTCTTCTGTAAGGTCAACGTAGGGGAGGTCGGTAGCAACCTTCATGGATTTTGCCTTTGAACCAGAATGGAGCGAGAGCGAACCTGTGTAATTTGTAGTCAGCGAATCCTGCTTGTTGAAGCTTACACCGTAGTTGTCGCCTCCGACGTTTGCTGCCGACTTTACGAATACGGCTTCGATGGCAACGTCGCCGTCAACGTATGCCGCAGGAATGGTCAGTGTGTTTCCTTGTACTAAATATGAAGGAAATTCAACTGTTTTGAATTGTGCTACGCCGTGCAAGGTTTCTTCGCCGTCGAGGTTGTGACCATGCTTGATGCGCACCATGTCGAGTACGTAGCCTTCGGCAGGTGTGGCTTTGATGGTAAAGGATGAAGCGAATTTTATGGTTTCGGGCAGTGCGCTGCCATCTGCCAGTGTGATGGTGCCGTTTTCGGCATTAGCGCTCAATGTTCCTTCTTCAGAGTGGATGTTTAGTGCTACGTCGCAAATGGCACCACCATTTTTCAGGATGCCATTGCCATCTTCGGGGCGTCCGGCAGGGTCGATAGATGCCCAGTCCACCTTGTAGCGCATGCGGTAGAATCCGTTTTTAAGGTTTTCGGGGAGCGTAAATGCTGGAGGGTTGAGCACGTCGGCATTGTTTACTCTGTTGCCTAAACTGTTGTAACCAACGCCCGAGTTCAAATTGGGTTCGGCGTACGAAAAGGCTACTACGTCGCTTCCTTCGGGCAATGTGCCGTCGGCATTGAGCAGTGCTTCGAAGTTGCCGTCCTGACCAAAGTCGATATAAACAAAACCGTTCATCCATGTTCCTGCGAAGCCAAACTGAGGCGTGAGCGTTTCGCCAGCCTTCGCAGCGAAGGCTCCGTCAGTGATGAGGCTGTAAACCTTTAAGGGAGTAGGCAGTGCCAAAGTCTGCACGTCGCCGTCGGCGTTGCGGAGCGTGATGCTGTTGAGTCGGCGTGAACCGTGGGTGTACGACTGCGCTTTGTCGAAAACAATGGGATAGTCCTCTGCCCATGCAAAGGCGGGAATCAGCATTGTGAGCAGAGTCAGGAGTAATTTGTTTCTCATAATTGTATGTGTAATAGTTGATTCAAATTAATTCAAAGTTTGGGGTTGAACGTCAATCGCTGGAGGATTTTGGCCTGTCGAAACGATTCGGCGGCTTGTTTTTTATTCGTTGAGAGAGGATTGGTATTCGTAGTCCATATCGTATTTCTTGCAAAGTTAAAGTTTTTTTAAGTTTTTGAAATAATAAATGTTCTAAAAATCAAGTTAATTCTCGTAAATTGAGGTGTTTTATGGGTAGAAATCAGAGGCGTTTTTGTTGCAGATGTAGTTTGACGAGGAGTGGAGTTGATGTAAAAAGTGCTCGAAATAGTAGCATTTTGTAATTTCAACCCCCAATCTTTGCTAATAAATGTCGAAAAATCAATGTTGCAGGCAAAAAAAAATGTTACTTTACTTGTCAGTAAAAAAAAAGTTGTAATTTTGCAGTCGAAAAGTGAGAGGGAATCTCATTTCTACCTGTTTGGGGTATGGTGTAATTGGCAACACTACAGATTCTGGTCCTGTCTTTCCTGGTTCGAGTCCGGGTACCCCAACAAGTTTGCTTCGGTTAGCAAACTGCAATTCGTTTGGGGTATGGTGTAATTGGCAACACTACAGATTCTGGTCCTGTCTTTCCTGGTTCGAGTCCGGGTACCCCAACAGGGACGAACATCCTACAATGCTGCATCAAGGCGAAAGCTTTGATGCAGTTTTTTTTGTTTGCTTGAGGAGAAAGCGTACGGACTTTTGGATTTCTTGAGATTTTCGATGAATCCCGCCGGCGCGTTGATTCATAAAAAAAGGCTGAGCTAATGCTCAGCCTAAACACATCATTACGATGACTTGTGCAATTATGACGCGCAGGAACATGCAGAGCGGATAGACCGAGGCATAAGCAATGTTGGCCTTGTCGCCCGGAAGAATGTCGCCTACGTAGTTGAGTGCTATGGGATTTGCCATGGCTCCGCAGAGCATGCCGGCAGTGGTGGGTACGCTCTTCTTGAAGCAAACGACCGACACTACGCCCATGATAATAACGGGTACAAATGTGATGGCCATGCCCCAACCGACCCATGCAAGGGCTTGCGGCTGCATCACGGTGGTGATGAACTCCGCTCCGGCGTCGAGTCCGAGGCAGGCAAGGTACATAGAGAGCCCTAAAGAGCGGAGCATGAGGTTGGCGCTCGTCGTGGTGTAAGCCACCATGTGGAGGCGCGGACCGTAAGCTCCGATGAGGATGCCCATCAGGATGGGGCCGCCAGCCAGACCTAATCGTACGGGGAACGTCATTGATGGAATGTGGAAGGGAATGCAACCTAAGAGCAATCCGAGCACGATGCCGATGAAGATGGTCACCATGTTGGGCTCGTTGAGCACCTTTACAGTGTTGCCCAATTCTTCCGCTACTTGGTTGAGGCGCTCTTTTTCGCCCACAACGGTGATGCGGTCGCCCATACGGATAACGAGGTCGGGCTTCGCTACGAGCAGGATGCCGGCACGCTTCACGCGACTCACATTTACACCGTAGCGTGTGCGCAACTGAAGTTCGCCCAGGCGGCGACCGTTGACGTGCGAGCGTGTTACCAGAATATTTTGCGACACGAGTTTTGCGTCGAGCGAGTTCCAGTCAACGTCCTTCGCATTCCAGTCGGTGCGGTCGAGTTTACCGAAGACTACGGTGAGTTGGTCCACGTATTTCTTTTCCGTAATCACGAGGATGCGGTCGCCTTTTTCTACCACCGTGGTGGAGGAGGGGAGTATTGCCGTTTCGCCACGCCACAGGCGGGTGATGACAAACTTCGACTCGTCGAACTTCGCAATTTGCGACAGGGGTTTGTTGAACACGGCGGGGTTTTCTACGCAGAAGGAGGCGATGAAGGCTTCGCCCTGCGGCTTGGGTTCGTTGGAGCGTTCGTGGCGAATGAGCCAACTCTTCATCAGCATGATGGCTATGATGACGCCGAGCATTCCGAGTGGATAGGTGACGGCGCAACTCAATGCCGCTCCTGCCGAGGGTTCGTTAATCATCTTCAGCGTTTGCTGCGCTGCGCCGAGGGCGGGCGTATTTGTCGTGGCACCGCAGAGCACGCCCATCATGTCGGCAAGATTGTAGTCGAAGCCCCATACGATGCCCAGGAGCATGGCGGTGCCGATGAGCACGACGCCTGCGGCGAGCATGTTGAGTTGGGTTCCGCCCGTTCGGAAAGTGCTGATGAAGCCGGGACCTACTTGAAGTCCTAATGTGTAAACAAAGAGTACCAAGCCAAACGACTCGGCGTAGCTTAGCATTTGTGCATCTATTTTCAAACCGATGCTACCGGCAAGGATACCAATGAAAAATACGAAGGCTACACCAAACGAGATGCCGCGCACCTTGATTTTTCCTAAACTAAGCCCCATTGCACAAATGAGGCAGATGATAATTACAGCCTGTACGGCTGAGTGTACGAATATCGTATCTTCTAACCACGCATACATAAGAGTTGATGCTAATGATGTGGTAATAAGTTGTTTGTAAGGCTAATGTGTTAGCGCTGAATTGTGATTTCATAGGTTTCGTAAACGGCACCGCGTGCGCCGAAACCTTCTTTCTGGTGGATGAGTCCTTCGTTGAGTATCCATCCGCCTTGCTCTACGCTGATGCCGAAGTCGAAGTAGCGCTTGTGGGCATATTGCGTGCCGATGAGGTAGTCGAAGAGACCATCGAGTGCGCCTAAATTTCTTCCTTCTTCTGTCGAGGCGATGTATTGCACGTGGGCTGTAGTTTCTGTTTCAAACATTACGACGCCTGCCAATGTTTCGCCCTGTTGGTTTACGACCTTATGCAGGCGAATGTTTTTTGGGAAGCGCTTGTGCAGCAGTTCTATTTCTTGCAAGGAGTGTACGGGCAGGGTGTTGTGGCGCTGTTGCAGATTGGTTGTCAGAATTTCCCAGAATGGTGCAAAATTGCTGTCTTCGCAAATTTGGAGTTCAGCAGTCTTGAAGCATTTTACTTTGCGTCGGCGCAATGTGCTCAGCGGATAGCGGTTGGCAAGCGGAATCAGGGACGAAAGTTTGCATGCAGTTCGCACTGCGCCGTGGCGAAACAGGGCGTAGCGCTCTTCCTCGCTGGGATAGGTGTTGTAGAATGAGGGCGCAGGAGAATATATGAACTTGCATATGTTTTCGCACTTGCGAAGATAGTCGAGCAATGCATCTGCAAGGTTCAGCGTGAGCGTTGCAGTCGCTTCGGGGGCAAGTAGGAGTCCGCCGTAGGTAAGTCCGCGGTGCGATGAAATAACGCCTTCTGCTTCTTCAGCCGGTAAAACAGCCACCAACTTTCCCTTTGCGTAGAACATGAGTGAATGGTCAGCAAAGCGGTGGGCATGGTAGTCCATGAAGTCGCGTTGTAGCAGGAAAGTTCCGTTTCGTGAGTGTGCCACGAAATTATCCCATTCCGCCTTGCGTTCTGCACTGTAGCGCAATATAGAAATCCCTTCGTTCATGATTTGAGGCGCTCGCTGATGGCGCTTTTAAAGGTTGCGTAGTCGTTGATGTAGGTTTCTACGTTGTAGTGGTCCGAAGCCAGCACCATGAGCACTGCGTTTTCTGAGAAATTGGTGAGTTCTATCCAGGTGTAGGGCGGCACGAGTAGTCCGCGGTCTTTGCCTTTTAGGATGTAGGACTTTCTTCCTTGTTCGTCTTCCAACACTACGTTTACCTCTCCACTCACTGCTATCAAGTATTCGTAGCAGGAAGTGCTGGCGTGGAAACCTCGCTTTTCGCTCTGGGGTACATCGTAAATCCAGTATGCACGTTGCATCGTGAAGGGAAAATCCTTGTTTTCCTCTACGATGGTGAGGCTTCCGCGTGGGTCGGTATGTGTTGTGAGTTTGTCCATTGCTTGATGGTGGGCGTTCTTTTGTTTGTAAAGCATTCTTTCGGAACAATTATCGGTTCCGCTATATTTAGTGCAAATTAACCAATTTTATTTTATACTGCCAAGTTGAGCGTCAGGAAAAGTTTGTGAGGAAGGGTAGGATGGGTGGCTCTGGGGAGGCCCCGGGAGTTTCATGGAGGCGATAGGAAGTACTAGGAGGATCTAGAAACCCTAGGATATTCTAGAAACCCTAGGATTCCTCAGAACAACCTATTCAGTCCTATCCCCCTCCCCCAAAAAAAGAAACTGCACCCCGCTCAAGCAGGGTGCAGAATATCTTAAGGCTTATTGCTTTATACTATTACTGCAAAACTATTGCAAAACTTTATATTATAAATACAAGGATTGAACCTCATCATTATTAATACAAGAAGTGAACCTCAAATTATTAATATAAGGATTCATGCCTCATATTATTTTACTCAACTTTCGCAAACTTCAGTTGAATCAGGTTATGAGGTTGTTAGGTCGCGACGCTTTAAGGTTTTGAGGACTATCCAGACTGTTTATATAAACGAAAGAGGAGTTCCCCGAATGGTAAACCTTAAAAACTTATAACCTTAAGACCTTATAACCTAACAAGTTGAGCACTTGCGAAACTTGAATTGTATTATTAATACAAGAAGCCGAAGAGCCAAAGAGGAATTTCGCGGTCGTGACCAACTTCTGTGTTGTAGCGCGCATAAATCATGTTGGGATTTTGCTTCATGCGCTTAGAGCGGTCGCACACGCAAATGTCTGTTGTGCCGTTGATTTGGTAAGTGCCGGGGCGACGCTTTTTGCACACCTGGTGGTGGCGCCACAAAGTGTTGACAAAGAAGGTTTCCATAATCAACTGGTCGTCCATTGTGGGCGAATAGACAGCATAGAGCAGGTTCGTGTCATGCATCATTACGGCTGCTGGCTTCTTGGGTGTCATGTCGCCTTCGCGGTACACCATGTTGATGAGGCGTGCTTCTTCCAGACACTTGAGGTAGTTCATCACCGTAGCGCGGCTGGTGCCGATTTCTTCTGCGAGTCGGCTCACATTGGGTGCGGGGTCTTTCGACACAGCGAGGAGGTAGAGCAACTTCTTGAGGCGTGAGAGGTACTTCAGTTCGATTTGCTTTGTGAAGAGCACATCGACCTCAATCATGTTGTTCATCGCCTTGAGGAGCGCTTCTGTGAAGTTGCGACTTTCGAGGAAGAAGGGGAAATATCCGTGGTGCAAGTATTCCTGGAAGTATTGCCAGGGGCGCACCTTGGGAAGGATCGTCTTGAGAATTTGTTCGTGGTTGTTGAGCAATTCATCGATAGAGTATGCTCGGAAGTCGTTGCCAGTCTGCAGATTTACGTATTCGCGGAATGAGAATCCGTGGAGCACATAGGTGCGTGCCAAGTGAGAGAGTTCGTCGTCTTCCGAACCTTCCTGAGGTACAGACGTAGTGGTATAAACAATGCGCAGACGGGGATACTTATGGTAACATTCACAAAGTTGCTTACGCCAATCGTTGAGTTTGAAAGCCTGGTCCATGAGCAATACGAGTCCGCCCTGTGCCACAAAGTTGCCAGCGAATTCAACTACACCGCGTCCCTGGAAGTAGAAACTGTTGCAGTTGATGTAAAGACACTGACGCATGCGCACATCGAAATGTTCCTTGGCATATTGAAGAAGGAATGATGTACGACCTACACCGCGGGGACCACGAATACCAATTAATCGGTAACTCCAGTCGATTGAGTCCATCAGAGCGCGACGAACGGGGAGATTCGTGTGCTCCAACATGTAAGCATGATTTTGAAAAAACGTTTCCATAGGTAAGTAAAGGGTATAATGTTACGTTTTGCAAAATTATACAATTTTTTTGATTTGTAAAACAAACTTTGCATAAAACAATGTAAAAAATGGTGTTTTTTTTACAAAATGATGCTAATAGTGAGAAGAGGTGCAGCAGTTGTTGGGAGATTTTCATTGTCTTTATTGGCGGATTTTTGTACAAACAGCAGCAGGGTTGTGTCCGTATTCTTTGCGTATTACTAAAAACTGAGAAAATAATTTTGCGCAATATTCTCGTTTTCGTAACTTTGCTGAGAAATTTAATCGTAAAAAACATTATTGTTATGAGTCAACTCGAAAAAATCTTTGCAGAAAAGCTGCTTAACGTTAAGGCTATCAAGTTGCAACCCGAACAGCCCTTCACATGGGCAAGTGGCTGGAAGTCTCCTTTCTATTGCGACAACCGCAAGACATTGTCGTTCCCCGCATTGCGCAACTTTGTGAAAATCGAACTCGCACGCATCATCGCTGAAGAGTTTCCCGAAGCCGATGCCGTAGCAGGCGTTGCTACCGGCGCCATCGCTCAGGGTGCTTTGGTGGCAGAGGAGTTGGCATTGCCTTTCTGCTACGTTCGCGCTAAGGCTAAGGACCACGGCATGGGCAACCTCATCGAAGGCGAACTTCCCGAAGGTTCAAAGGTTATCGTCATCGAAGACCTTATTTCAACAGGCGGCAGCTCGCTCAAGGCAGTTGAAGCCCTCCGCGCTGCAGGCTACAACGTTATCGGTATGGTAGCGAGCTACACTTACGGCTTCCCCGTTGCTGAACAGGCATTTGCTGACGCTAACGTGCGCCTCGTGACGCTCACAAACTACGAAGCTGTAGTCGAAGTAGCAAAGGAAACCGGCTACATCAAGGCAGAACACGTGCCCATGCTCGCTGAGTGGAGAGCTAACCCCAGCGAATGGATGAAGTAAGAAACAACGCTATCTGAAAATATGAGCCTGACAAAATACGAAAGCGAAGTTCGCACCGTGGCAAACAATGTGAACATCGCGTACGAACGCTTTGCCGACTTAAGAAATTTCGAAGCCATCAAGCAAGCATTCGACAATCCTGCCCTGCTCGAAAAGATGAAGGAAGCAGCCGGTAAGGATGCCGACAAGCTTGAGGGCCTGAAGGAACAGGTGAAGAACCTTTCGTTCACCGAAGACACCATCACCATCGCTACGCAGATGGGTGAGTTTACACTGCGCATTGTGGAGCGCGAAGCTCCCAAACTCATCAAACTCGAAGGCGTGGGCACTCCGATGGCAACCAACCTCTGGATTCAGATGTTGCCTACGGCTGACTACGAATTTAAGTTGAAGGTTACTCTGGGCGCCGAACTCAACTTCTTCATCAAGCAAATGGTGGGCAAGTACATGCAACAAGGCGCCGACGGCATTGCCAATATGCTCGCCATGGTAGCAAGTGCACGCTAAGCCCGCGTTGCCGACAACAAATAACTCAACTTTCGCAAGCTTCAGTTGAATCAGGTTATGAGGTTGTTAGGTCGCTACGCTTTAAGGTTTTAAGGACTATCCAGACTTTTTATATAAACGAAAGGAGGGCCTCCCGAATGGTAAACCTTAAAACCTTATAACCTTAAGACCTTATAACCTAACAAGTTGAGCACTTGCGAAACTTGAACAAAGTACGTTATCCTAAACAGATAGAGGCATCCCGCCTGGGGTGCCTCTTACATTAACGAGAGGTTAGCCGGTGAGGGGTAAGGAGACTGCGAAGCTGATGAGCGTAAGCGAATAAAGGAGAAAGGAGACTGTGGAACTGATGAGCGTAAGCGAATAAATGGCCTTGCGGAAAAAGGAGACTGCGAAGCGGATGAGCGAACAGCGAATAAAACCCTCCGGATGGTTAACCTTATAACCTAAAAACCTCACAACCTTAAAACCTTTAAAACCTCACAACCTCTAAAATATTTTCAACAATGAAACTTTGGGAAAAATCTACGCAGGTAAACGAGGAAATCGAGCGCTTCACCGTGGGCCACGACCGCGAGCTCGACCTCTACCTGGCTAAATACGACGTCATGGGCTCCATGGCGCACATCACGATGCTCAACTCCATCGGACTGCTCTCCGACGAAGAACTCCCTACGCTCTTGGCAGAGTTGCGCAAGATTTATGCCACAGCCGAAGCGGGCGAGTTTGTCATCGAAGACGGCATTGAGGACGTTCACTCGCAGGTTGAGCTGCTCCTTACGCGCAGCCTGGGCGATATGGGCAAGAAGATTCATGCCGGACGCTCGCGCAACGACCAGGTGCTCGTGGACCTCAAACTCTTTACGCGCGACAAGTTGCGCCAGGTTGCTGAGGCCGTACGCGCTTTGTTCGACAAACTTCAGGCGCAAAGCCAGCGCTACAGCCACGTCCTCATGCCCGGCTATACGCACCTCCAGGTAGCAATGCCCAGCAGCTTCGGCCTTTGGTTTGGCGCCTATGCCGAAAGTCTTGCCGACGACATGCTGCTGCTCGAAGCCGCCTACCGCATGACCAACCGCAACCCGCTGGGTTCTGCGGCAGGATATGGCTCATCGTTCCCCCTCAACCGCACCATGACTACGCAACTCCTCGGTTTCGACTCGATGGACTACAACGTTGTCTATGCCCAAATGGGTCGCGGCAAGAACGAACGCAACGTAGCCTTCGCCCTGGCAGGCATCGCCGGTACTATCGCAAAGCTTGCGTTCGACGCGTGCATGTTCAATTCGCAAAACTTCGGTTTTGTCAAGTTGCCCGACGAATGTACCACCGGCTCCAGCATCATGCCGCATAAGAAGAACCCCGACGTGTTCGAACTCATCCGCGCACGCTGCAACCGTCTGCAGGCATTGCCCAATCAGATTGTACTCATGATGAACAAC
>JAZQXH010000025.1:0-16217 GCA_045632745.1 Alloprevotella sp. | reverse complement strand
ACACGTCGTCTTGTTGACGTAAGCCACGACGTAATCATTACGGAAGAGGACTGCGGCACACTCCGCGGACTTGTTTGCACCGACCTTAAGGATGGCGACAAGATTATTTCTTCACTCGGCGAACGTATCCTCGGTCGTGTTTCAGTTCACGATGTTATCCATCCTCAAACAGGTAAGCTTCTTGTTGCTTCGGGCGAAGAAATCACAGAACTCGTTGTGGCAGAAATTGAAGCATCGCCCATCGAAAGTGTTGAAATTCGTTCGGTGCTCACTTGCGAAAGCAAGCATGGCGTCTGCATGAAGTGCTACGGTCGCAACCTCGCCACTTCACGCATGGTTCAGAAGGGCGAAGCTGTCGGCGTTATCGCTGCTCAGTCAATCGGTGAACCCGGTACGCAGTTGACGCTCCGTACGTTCCACGCCGGTGGTATCGCCGGTGGTGCGGCAGCTAACGCAACAATCGTAGCTAAGAACGATTGCCGCCTCGAATTCGACGAACTCCGCACGGTAGATGTTATTGGCGAAGATGGTTCTTGCGGTAAGAAGGTTGTAGGTCGTCTCGCAGAAGTTCGCTTCGTGGATCCTCATACAAACATTGTTCTCTCTACGCAAAACGTACCTTATGGTTCAGACCTCTTCGTTAACGATGGCGACAAGGTTGAAAAGGGTACGATGATTGCTAAGTGGGACCCCTTCAACGCCGTAATCGTTACTGAAAATCCCGGTCGTGTTAAGTTTGAAGACGTTATCGAAGGTGTTACTTTCCGTGTGGAAGAAGACGACGCTACAGGTCTTCGCGAACGCATCATCATCGAATCCAAGGAGCGCGGACGTGTTCCCTCTGCTCATATCCTTGATGAAAACGGCGAACTTATCCGTACGTACAACTTCCCCATCAATGGTCGTATCGCTATCGAAGATGGTCAGACACTGAAGGCCGGCGACGTTCTCGTTAAGATTCCTCGTGCTGTAAGTTCTGCAGGCGACATCACCGGTGGTCTTCCTCGCGTTACAGAGCTCTTCGAAGCTCGCAATCCAAGTAATCCCGCTGTCGTTTCCGAAATCGACGGTGAAGTTACAATGGGTGCTGTGCGCCGTGGCCACCGCGAAATCATCGTCACTTCTAAGTTGGGCGAAGTCAAGAAGTACCTCGTACCGCTTTCAAAGCAGATCCTCGTACAAGAAAACGACTACGTGCGTGCCGGTACTGCCCTCTCCGACGGTTCTATCACGCCGAGCGACATCCTCGCTATCAAGGGTCCCACTGCCGTTCAGGAATACATCGTTAACGAAGTTCAGGACGTTTACCGCCTCCAGGGTGTAGGTATCAACGATAAGCACTTTGAAGTAATCGTTCGCCAGATGATGCGCAAGGTTCAGATTAACGAACCCGGTGACACTCGTTTCCTCGAACAGCAGATTGTCGATAAGCTCGACTTTGCTGAAGAAAACGACCGCATCTGGGGTAAGAAGGTCGTTACAGATGCCGGCGATTCTGAAATCATGAAGCCCGGTATGATTGTAACAGCGCGCAAGCTCCGCGATGAAAACTCGCAGCTCAAGCGCCGCGACCTCAAGCAGGTAGTTGTTCGCGATGCTATGCCCGCTACTTCTACTCAGATTCTTCAGGGTATCACACGTGCTTCGCTCCAGACTAAGAGCTTCATGTCTGCAGCGTCCTTCCAGGAAACTACGAAGGTGCTCAACGAAGCTGCTATCTCTGGTAAGACCGACTTCCTCGAAGGTATGAAGGAAAACGTAATCTGCGGTCACCTCATTCCTGCCGGTACCGGTCTTCGCGAATTCAACAAGATTGTTGTAGGCGACATGGACGATTATGAAAAGCCCGACACACGTCCTATTTTCTAAATCGATTCCGTAAAATATAAATAGAGTATAGGAGGATGTGCCAATGTAAATGTTGGCGCATCCTCTTTTTTTGTTGTTCATTATTTCCTAAATTTGTAAGCAGAAATCTAACCTGTAATACACTTACGAATATGCATCCATTTGTTTACGACATTCCCGTCAAGGTTTATTTTGGCGAAAACCAATTAGGACATTTAGGCGAAGAACTCAAGAAGTTTGGTACTAAAGTGCTGCTCACCTACGGCGGCGGTTCCATTAAGCGCATAGGTCTCTACGACCGCGTGATGAAGGAGTTGGCGCAGGCTGGCTTAGAGGTGTACGAACTCTCCGACATCGCTCCCAATCCGCGCATCAATTCTGTCCGACAAGGAGCGCAGATGTGCAAGGACCATCAGATTGACGTGTTGCTCGCCGTAGGTGGTGGTTCTACTTTGGATGCCACAAAGTTCATGGCAGCCGGAGCATGCGTTGACCACGATCCCTGGGACTTCTTTAACGAAAAATGGGCGCCCATCCATAAGGCACTTCCCATCGTCACCATACTTACCCTCTCTGCCACCGGTTCCGAGATGGACTGCGGCGGCGTCATCAGTAATCTCGAAACGAAGGACAAAATCGGACGTCTTGCGCCCCAACTCCTTCCCAAGGTGTCCTTCCTTGACCCTACTTTGACCTATAGCGTCAGCCGTTTCCAGACAGCCTGCGGAGCAGCCGATATGATGTCGCACATTCTTGAGGTATATTTCAACATGGAGCAGGACCTCTACATGCTCGACTGCTTTATGGAAGGCCTGATGAAGACCATCATCAAGTTCACACCCATCGCCATGGAATCCCCCGACAACTACGAAGCGCGCGCTAATCTGATGTGGGCTTCTTCGTGGGCAATCAACGGTTTTGTCAATGGTGGCAAGCAGCAGGCATGGAGTTGCCATCCTATAGAGCACGAACTCTCTGCTATCTACGACATCACGCACGGTCTTGGTCTCGCCATCGTCACGCCTCGCTGGATGGAATATTGCCTTAACGAAACTACCGTCAGCAAGTACGTACAATTTGGAACGAATGTGTTCGGCATCGATGCTTCCTTGCCCGCAATGGAGATTGCGAAGGAGAGTATCCGTCGACTTTCAGATTTCTTCTTCACCACCCTGGGATTGCAGCGCACCTTCCCCGAAGTTGGCATTCAGGCAGCCGACTTCCCCGTTATGGCGCGTAAGGCTTGCCGAGGCGCCATCCTTCCCGGTTTCCAACCGCTCAACCAGCAGGATATCGAAACCATCTTCCGCATGTGTCAGGAGTAAGAGGCTTTGAAATTTAGAGGCGATAGATATTATAGAAGCTATAGAGACTATAGAAACTATAGATATTATAGAAACGATAGAAGTTATAGAGACTATAAATATTATCGCTAATTTGAAGGGGCTTTTCCCTTGTGGAGGGTTTTTCTTTTTTTTTACGCTAAAATCCGGAGTTGCAACGCAAATAGAAAAGCGTTGTAACTCCGGATTTTTTTTTTTTCATTTTTCTGTTGAGCGTAGTCCTTGTATGTAAATATCCTTACATTCTAACTTGGTTTATTGTAATTGATTTATTCACCTATTTAAAAAATTATTATGGCAAAAGTTAGAATTAAATTTCGCACTTCTTCCGACCGTAGCGAAATGGGAGTTATTTACATCCAGGTGTTTCATGCCTCTCATTTGCGGCAGTTTACAACTGCTTATTGCTTAACTCCTCACGAGTGGGCGGTTTATCAGGAAAAGCAGTGCTTCTTTTCCGCCGATTCTTCTCGCATGAAGGAACTTCGAAGAATAGAGGTCGAACTCTCGGCAGATATTCATGTGCTGAACAAAGCCATTGCGGAGTTGAAGCAAACCAGGCAACCTTTTACCGTTTCCGAAATCCTGACTCTGTTCCAAACTAAGCGCTCCGAAGCACTCTTCTTTCGTTTTATCGAGAAACTTATTGCTGACTTCCGGCACGAGGGCAAATTGCGCCTTGCCGAGACCTATACTTCCTCTCTCCGCAGTCTGAGGGCTTATTGCGACGATGTTGACCTTTCTTTTGAACAACTCACTACGAAATTCTTTGATGATTACGAACAGCACCTTCAATCGAAAGGCCTCACGCTCAACACGGTTTCCTTCTACATGCGCAATCTGCGTGCTGCTTACAATCGAGCCGTTGACTGCGGAATCATCGAGCAGTGTATGCCCTTCCGCCATGTTTACACCGGTGTTGAGAAAACGCAGAAGCGCGCGCTCCGACTGTCTGACATTCGTCGTATCAAGGAGTTAGACCTCGCAGATTGTCCCTCGCTCAGTTTTGCGCGCGATATGTTTATGCTCTCGTTCTATCTTCGTGGAATGTCGTTTGTCGATATTGCCTATCTTTCCAAAACGAATCTCTCCAAGGGGGTGCTCACTTATCGGCGCAGCAAGACGGGGCAAGTACTCTGCATCAAGTGGGAACCCTGTATGCAACTCATCATCGACCGCTATCCGAACGAATCTTCCCCTCGTATGTTGCCCATTATTAAGGACGAGAAGAATGCTCGTTCCAACTATCTGAATGTTTCGCGCAGCATCAATCGCGCGCTGAAAACCATAGGTAGCAGGCTTGCTTTGTCCTGCGAACTTACGATGTATGTCAGCCGACATTCCTGGGCGAGCATCGCAAACAATGAAGGAATCCCCATCTCCATCATCAGTGAGGGTTTAGGACACGATTCAGAAAAAACAACCCGAATTTACCTCGATTCTTTGGACAATTCAAAAATCGATAATGCAAATAGTCAAATCATCAATTTGCTGTAAATGAGTAGGTTGCTTTAATGTTTCTCTCTCTTGATAAGAGATGGACAAACCATTGCGAAGTTAAAGACTTTATTTCAATTAAGATAGGAAAGTTAAGAAAAATGCTGATTTTTTAACTTTTTGGTAAGGTAAGGCTTAATTTTGTAAGCACAGAGTTTACAAATTAGACAATATAAAATAATCGTTGTTTTAAAGGCTCCAAAATTCCGAGATTGTCATTCGAAATACGACCTTGCTGCTGCTCTAAAGACCAACTCCTTTTTATAATTCTTTAATTCAAGTTTCGCAAGTGCTCAACTTGTTAGGTTATTAGGTTATAAGGTTTTAAGGTCTTAAGGTTATAAGGTCTTGAGGTTGCCGTGCGGAATGCATACCAGCGTGCAAACAAACGTTCGAGTCTAACCATCTTGTCTACTCGTACCTAATAACTTGTCTACTATTCTTAGGTTATAAGGTTATGAGGTCGCTTCGCTTGTGAGGTTTTAAGGAAACCAATCCGGATGGTCTCTCATTTATTCGCTTACGCTCATCAGCTACGCAGTCTCTTTTCTCCTCGCTCGTACCTAATAACTCGTCTACTATTTTAAGATTAACAGTCTGGATAGTCCTCAAAACCTTAAAGCGAAGCGACCTAACAACCTCATAACCTGATTCAACTGAAACTTGCGAAAGTTGAGTTATTTAATACAAAGAAACTTACACTTACAAAGCATCGGTTTTTTACAAATTCCGTATTTTTTGTTGAATTTTAAAATCAATCAAGTCTTTGATACAGAAAGCAATATGTAAGTGCGCCCTTCTCTTATCAAGAGAGGGGCGCGTTATTGTATTGCGATGATAATAAGAAAGTTGATTTTAGGACTGGTTTTGTGCGCTGTTTCTGCCGTGAGGTTGATGGCGCAGGAGGTTCATACGGAATTCTGTGTAGATTTCCGTGTGAACGCTACCACCATTGATTCAGCTTTCCACGACAACGGCGCCCGCCTGGCTGAGATGTTGCGCTCTATAGAGGAAATGAACGCCGACAGCACCCTCGTGTTGCAGGAAGTGATGTTCTGCGGAGCCGCTTCGCCCGAAGGTCCTATTGCTTTCAACAAGCGCCTTGCTACGCGCCGCTTGAAAGCGCTCGAGCGCATTGTGCGCAAGCAGATAGCAATGCCCGACAGCCTCGTTACTTACGACAACAGTTACATCCCTTGGGACTATCTGCAGGCACAAGTTGCAACCTCCGACCTTGCTTACAAGCGCGAGATACTCCAGATTCTCGAAGACGAAAACAAATCGTCGGGCTACCACCATTCGAGCGACCACAGCGACCAGCGCATTGCATCGCTCAAGCAGCTCGACGATGGATATGTGTGGAAGCAACTCAACGAGCGCTACTTCAAGCACATGCGCAACGCCTGCATCGTACTCTTCTTCTACAAGCGCGTGCCCCAGCCCGCAGTGGTTGAGAAGGTCGCAAGCGACACGCTTGTCGAAGTCGCTCCGCCCGTGGCAGTCATTGACAATGTCGAATCCGTACCTCTCACGCCCCTGTTGCCCGCACTCCCCGTGCGCCAGCGCAACATTTATTTTAAGACGAACGCCGTGGCATGGGGCTTCGCTATCGCCAATGCGGCAGTCGAAATCGATTTGTGTAAGCACCTTTCGCTTTCGGTTTCCGTCTATTATTCAGCATGGGACTACTTTGTATCTACCCTGAAATTCCGCACCTTCTCCGTGTCGCCCGAATTCCGTTTCTGGTTGTCGGAGAATAGTTCCGGCGTTTTCCTGGGCACGCATTTTGGATTTACGTACTACAATTTTGCCTTCGACCGCTCCTATCGCTATCAGGACCATAGCGAAAAGACGCCCGCCATCGGTGGAGGTTTGAGCCTCGGCTATCGCATGCCCATCGGCACGAGCAAGCACTGGAAGGCCGAATTCTCTGTGGGTTACGGCGCACATTGGTTGTACTACGACAAATTTCAGAACACCGACCGCACGAACAAGGGCGCATTGCTCGAAAGCGTGAAGCGTGTGAAATGGGGCATCGACCAAGTGAACCTTTCGATTTCGTATTCGTTTGACTTAAAGAAGTTGGGAGGTAAGCGATGAAACGACTCATTTATATAATAACGCACGCACTCCTCTTGCTGCTGACAAGTTGTGGTGTCCACGAGTGGCCCGAAGAAGAGTGGTATGCCGACGCCTCCGTTGTGTTGCACCTCGACTTCACCACCGAAATGCCGCTCTACACCGAAATCGACTATGCCCGTAACGGCGAGGTACACGGTTCCATCGGCAGTCACGACATCCGCTATATTGTCAACGTCTATCGCACGGACAATAAGCGTGCCGAAAGTCGTCTGCCCGACACCACCGTCGTTGTGACCAAGTCGAGCATCTTCGGTCTGAACCACTCCATTCCCCTTACGCTGCAGGATGGCACTTACTCCTTCCGCATCTGGACCGACTACGTGGATGTAGGCACCACCACCGATAAGTATTACAAAACCGACGACTTCTCGGAAATCATCCTGATGGACCGCTACAACCACTCGGGCAGCAACGACTATCGCGACGCCTTTAAGGGCAGTGAGAAAGAGGTCGTTGTGAGTGGCGGAACGGCGCAGGAGGTGGTAATCGGCATGAAACGCCCGCTCGGAAAGTTCAAGTTTGTTTCGACCGACGTCACGGGCTTCCTCAATCGCGTGATTCAGCTCATGCAGGACCGCGGTTTCATAATGTCGGATAATATGGAACCCTTCTCGAAGGACTTCTACGAGCAGTTCCTGCAAAGCATCAACCTCAACGACTACGAAGTGCTCATCCGCTACGATGCCTACATGCCCTGTTCCTTCAACATGTTTACGGACAAACCCGCCGACTCCTGGACCGGCATGTCGTTCAAGAGCCGCATGTATCCCGAGGGCGACATGGAGATGGTAATGGGCTACGACTACATCTTTGTTAACGGTGCAGAAACCACGCTTGCCGTTTCGCTCGAAGTCTATGACCGCGATGGCGAAAAGATGTCGTCCACCAACTCCATCATGGTGCCCATCGTGCGCAGCAAGCTCTCCGTGGTGCGCGGCGAATTCCTCACTGCAGAGCGCGCCGGCGGTGTAACGGTGAATCCCGGATACGATGGCGACGACTATAATGTGGCAATATAAGTTTAGAGTACAGAGCACAGAGTACAGAGTACAGAGTACAACTGCTATGCAGCGTGCAAACAAGCTTTCGAGTCTGACCATCTCGTCTACTCGTACCTAAAAACTTGTCTACTATTTTAAGGTTTTAAGACTATGCAGCGTGCAAGCAAGCGCTCGAGTCAAACCATCTTGTCTACTCGTCTACTCGTTTACTTGTCTACTAATTAAAACAAATATTCACACAATGAAAAAACTTTCTTTCTTGTTGCTTGGAGCAACAATGCTGTTTGCCACATCGTGCGACAGCGAAGACCTTGGTGGCAATGCAGGTCAGACAGCAGCCGTTTCGTACAACATTGACCTTTCTCAAATCGGCAGCCGTGCCTACAGCGACGGTACGCAGGCAACACGCCTTCAGTATGCCGTTTACGACGAAAACAACAATCTCCTTGATCGCCTCACACGTACGAACGAAGAAATCCATGGTTCAACAACTATGAACCTTCAGCTCACAACGGGCAACACATACTATGTTGTGTTCTGGGCATCAGCTCCCGATGCGCCCTACAACGTTTTGTTCTCAGAAAAGACAATGACTGTGAACTACGACGGTGCAAAGTGTAACGACGAAAATCGCGACGCATTCTATGCCTGCGACACAATCGAAGTCGTAAAGGCAGAAGCAAAGAGCATCGAACTCAAACGTCCCTTCGCACAGCTCAACATCGGTACAGCTGACGCCGATCTCGAAGCATCAGCGTTGGCAGGCTACACTCCCGTTTATTCAAGCGTAACCGTTCCTGCATTCACTACTATGAACCTCTTGACAGGCACAGTGAGCAACGAGCAAAACGTGCGCTTCGACTACGCAGAACTCGCTGAAGGCAACTTCCCCGTACAGGGCTACACTTACCTCGCTATGAACTACCTGCTCGTAGCCAAGGAAAAGCACACTGTAGAAGTGAACTTCGACCTCAAGGACAACGCTACCAACACCAAGAGCCGCACCGTAGGTTCAGTGCCCGTACAGCGCAACTACCGCACAAACATCTATGGTAACATCCTCTCTGCCGGCATCGACGTAACGGTGACAATTAAGCCCGAGTTCGAAGACGACCACATGCACGAAGCAAAGTAAGCGATAGAAAAACAATTTTTTAAATAATAACTTTTTTTTAATTCATTTACATTATGTCAAGTAAATTTTCTTATTTGATGATGGCAGCAAGCGTATTGTTTGCTACATCTTGCGAATCAGACCAGGAACTCGTGTCTGTTCAGCAAGCTGCGACTTCTCAAGTGTCGTTCAACTTGTCAACTCCTCAGATGGCATCGCGTGCTTATAGCGATGGTCTGACAGCTACTCACCTCCAGTATGCTGTTTACGACAACAACGGAACGCTCCTTAGTGACCTCACAAACAATCAAGCTACAATTAACGGTAGCACTACAGTGGACCTTCAGCTCGTAACGGGCAACACTTACTCAGTAGTGTTTTGGGCTGCTGCTCCTAATGCTCCTTACAATGTAGATTTCGAAAACAAGTCAGTAGCTATCAGCTACGACAATGCAAAGAGCAACGACGAAGCGCGCGACGCTTTCTATGCTTACAAGACATTCACGGTTGAAGGTGCTCAGAGCGAACGCATCGAACTTAAGCGCCCCTTCGCACAGATCAACATCGGTACTTCTGACTATGCTGCAGCTGCGAGCGCAGGTTATGTTCCTACACAGTCTTCAGTAGAAGTAACTGGTGTAGCTAACAAGCTCAACTTCGTTGATGGCACAGTAGAAGGTGACGTAACAGCTACTTTCGCACTTGCTGATATTAACAAGAACGAAGTATTCCCCGTTGCAGACAACAAGTATCTTGCAATGAACTACGTGCTCGTTGGTGCTGACAAGCAGCTTGTTGACGTAGCATTCACTTACACAGACAACAATCTTCCTGCAAAGGAACGCGTGGTTTCTTCAGTACCCGTACAGCGCAACTACCGCACAAACATCTACGGTAAGCTCCTCACAAGCCAGGTTGACATCAATGTTGAAATCAAGCCTGAATACAACGAACCAGGCTACATGTTGGAATACAAGCCTATTGCTTACGCACAGGATTTGGCTGCAGCTTTGACAGCTGACCAGGAAAACATCGCTGTGGCTTTGACAAGCGATGTTGAATTGCCTATCTCTTCGCTCGGTCAGATGACTGGTGGTAGCGGTGAGTACAAGTTGGGTGGCGATAACACTAAGAACATCAGCATCGACTTGAACGGTCACAAGCTTACGTTCACAACAACTTATTGGTCGGTAATCGGCGCTAAGAATGCTGACGCTACTTTCACTATTAAGAACGGTACTGTGACAAGCTCACAGGCTACAGGTACTTGGAACTCTTACGACATGGCTTTCGCTAACTGCAACTACATTATTGAAGACGTAATTTTCGAAAAGGCTGTTGCATTCGAAAATGAAGGTAAGGCTGTAACTCTCAAGAACGTTACTATCAACGAAACACACGACTACTATGCAATGTGGATTACTGCTGAAGGTCAGACAGTGAACATTGACGGATTGACAATCAATTCAGCAGGTCGCGGTATCAAGATCGACGAACAGTATGTTGACGCTCCTGCTAAGGTAACATTGAACATTGAAGGCGCTAATTTTACAACTGCCAAGAAGGCTGCAATTATGGTTAAGTCTGCAACAGGAGCAGAAATCAATTGGGGAAAAGACAACAACATTTCTAACGTTAGCGAAGACTTTGGTTTTGCAGTTTGGGTTGACGAAGATGCTGCAGCTCACGCTGATAAGGTTGTCGTTAATGGCGCGTTGGTTAAGGTTGAGGGTTCAAAGGATATTATCTTTGCTAACTCTTCAGAAACAATGGCAACTGCTTTGCAAGAAGGCGCAACTACTGTTTACCTCACTGCCGGTGACTACGTTCTCCCCCATGCTGCAAAAGGAAAGACATTAACAATCAAGGGTACAGACAATCCGCAAGACGTAAAGGTTGCTGTAACAAAAGTAGGTAACGGTGGCGAAAACTGCGACTATGCGCTTGATGGTTCTACTGTTGTATTTGAAAATATTACTATCACTACAAATAGCTCAACTTACATTGGCTATGCTCGTTGCAATGGTACATACAACAACTGCGTGATTAATGGTACTTACACATTGTACGGCAACAGCGTATTTAACGATTGTACGTTCAACGTTTCTGGTGACGTGTATAACCTCTGGACATGGGGCGCTCCTAATGCAGAATTCAACAACTATACGTTTAATTCAGATGGTAAGGCACTTTTGCTTTATGGTCAGGCAAATACTAACTTGACTGTAAATGAATGTACATTTAACGATACTGGTGTTTTACCAGATTTGAAAGCTGCTATTGAAATCGGTAACGATTATAATACGTCTTACAATGTTGTTGTGAACAAAACGACTGTAAACGGTTATGAAATTAACGACAAGGGTATCAACACAGGTACTACACTTTGGGGTAACAAGAACTCAATGGGTAAGGATAAGCTCAATGTAGTTGTTGATGGTGTTGACGTTTATTAATATTGTGGCAACAATACAGCTAAAATTCATGTATTTTTCTAATGAAATATGATTATGTGTTACAGAATATCGGCATTGAAATGTTGAATATTCAGATAAATATATAACATATTCTTAAAATTTAGAAATTCTAAAATAAAAGGGTGCGCCGAGTCATTTTGGTGCACCCTTTAACTTTTTTAGAATCTTAGGTCGCTTCTCTTGTAAGGTTATGAGGTTCATTTAGAGTACGGAGAACAGATTACAGCGTACAACTAACCATCCGGACATGATATATATCTGACGCTGAAGGCGTCACCGCTCAGTAACCAGGTACACGCCAGTGCACCCGGGGTATTCATGCGTGGGTATGTGCACCCAGAGTGGGTGCCCCAACACGTTGCTATTCAATCCTCGTTGCTGGGGCACCTCTTCAAGGTGCACATACTTGCTTGATGGTGCCGGGGGTATTCGCTTCGCCCAAACCGCCGGTTACTGAGCGGAGACGCCTTCAGCGTCTTTTCTGCCATCCGGATGGTGCGAGCCTGGCTCGCGAAAATCTGTGTAAGTCTGAGAAGTGTGTGAGAAAAATAAACAAAGCAGTTTTTTTGTTGCAGGAAGACGCAATGCAAGGAGACGCCCGATGGAATAATGTCCTACGTAGAGACGTCTCATTGAGGCGTCTCCAAATCAATTATTTGTTTTATTTGCGGGTGGGGTGATTTGAGGAACATCCTTATTGGATTGTCTATAAATCAATAACATAATTTGGTTTTGTGCTGTGAATATGGGAGACGCCCCAATGGGACGTCTCTACGTCGAACATTATTCCACTACATTGCGTATTCTTGCAAGAAAAAAAATATTCTCACACAGACTAAAGGACTTACACAGACTTTTGCGAGCGTTGCTTGCACCATCCGGATGGTAGAAAAGACGCTGAAGGCGTCTCCGCTCAGTAACACTCTGTTCTCTGTACTTTAAAAACGCTGCATAGCAGTTGTACTCTGTACTCTGTTCTCTGTACTCTAATAACACTTTATCCTCTACTTCCCCAGCGTTTTCTCATACTCCTCCATATCTCTCAGGACGTCGAAAGTTTTTTTCACCATTTCGTCTTTGTCGATAGAGTATTCTTCGAGTCCGGCTTCAGAGTAGTAGTTTTCGACGATGATCACTTCGAGGATTTCCTTGATGGCATCAGCATGTTTGCGGAGTTCTGTTTCGAGGTTGGGAGTGAGTTTGTTGTAGAGCGCTTTCCATTCTTCGGAGTCTTCGATGTCCTTTTCTCCGTTTATGTGGGCTGTTTCTTTCAGAATCTTGAATGCGCGGTGAATGCGGTTGTTCGGTTGAAAGTTCTTTTCCTTCAGGAAGGTGCAGAATGCTTCGTATTCAGCGTCCGTGAGGCGAAAATCCTTGGCGGCAGCGATTTTGTCGTGCGTATTGCGGTAGCGAATGCAGAAGTCTTCCGTGATGGGCGTGTTGCTCAGCGAATAAACGATATCGGGAATGCTGTCGCCTTCTGCTTTGATGTCGGGTGTGATGCCCCCGCCGTCTTTCACGGGGCGTCCGTTGCGTGTGTAGTAGGTCTTCGCCAGACTGTCGGGCATGTATTCTGCCACTCCATTATTATATTTATATGCCTGTATGAGGCGTCCGCTCGGGATGAGGTATTTGCTTGTGGTCACCTTCATTGCGGTGTTGTAGGGCAGGTCGAGCGTTGATTGCACCAGTCCCTTGCCGTAAGTGCGTGTGCCTACGATGACAGCGCGGTCGTAGTCCTGGAGTGCCCCTGCTGTAATTTCGGCTGCCGATGCCGAACCGCTGTTCACGAGTACGGCGATAGGCATTTCGGTGTCGAGTGGAGGTTCGGTAGTGGTGTTGACATCGTTTGCCCACTCCATCTTACCCTTCGTTTCGAGTACCTTTGTACCGATGGGCACAAACATTCCTACTACGTTGACAGCCTGGAGCATGAGTCCACCGCCATTGCCGCGCAGGTCGAGCACCAGTTTCTTCATGCCCCTTTGTTTGAGTTCCACGAAGGCGCGCTTCATTTCAGAAGTGGTACTTTCGATGAAACTCGTCAGGTGGATATAACCGATGGAGTCGGCAGTCAGGTGGGTATATACCACGCTGGGGCGCTCAATGATTTGGCGCGTCAGCTTGAGGGTGAGGATAGAGTCGTTTACCCAGGGGCGCTTTACGCGGAGTGTGAAGGTAGTACCCGCTTCGCCTCGCAGGTTGTCCGTCACGCGCGACAGGAAGTCGCGTGAACTTTCGTCCTTCCCCAATTTCATATCCATAGAGTCAATGCTGAGGATAAGGTCGCCCGTGCGCAGTCCTGCTTTTCCAGCCGGCATATCGGGGTAGGGGTATTTGAATACGCAGCGCTGGCTCGCCTCGTCGTAGTTGATGGGCGAACCGATACCTGCATACTTACCCGAACTCATTTCCTTGAGTTCATGACTCTTCTCTTCGGTGTAGAATTCTGTGTAAGGGTCGAGCGATTGCGTGAGGTATTGCAGCGCCTGCTTCACATGTTTGTCGGAATCGATGGTGTCAACGTAGTAGCGCTCCAACTGTGTGTAAGCCTTGTTGAATATTTCAAGGTTCTTCTTTACGCTTAAGTTGTGTTCGTCCTTCTGAGCAAAGCCGGCATGGACAGCAATACTCAAACTGAGCAATGTGATGAATAAGGTTTTCATATAGTGAATGAGGTTATAAGGTTATAAGGTTTTAAGGGCTATGCAGCGTTTTTAGAGTACAGAGAACAGAGTACAGAGTACAACTGCTATGCAGCGTGCAAGCAAGCGTTCGAGTCTAACTATCTTGTTTATTCGCTTACGTTCATCAGCTTCGCAGTTCCTCGTACCTAAATACTCGTCAACTATTTTAAGGTTTTAAGACTATGCAGCGTGCAAGCAAGCGTTCGACTCTAACCATCTCGTCTACTTGTACCTAAAGACTCGTCTACTAATGCTAATACTAATACCAATAAAGCCGGATGGTGCGAGCAAGGCTCGCGAAAGTCTGTGTAAGTCTGTGAAGTCTGTGTGAGAATAAAAAAATTTTTTGCAAGAATACGCAATGTAGTGGAATAATGTCTAACGTATAGAGACGTGCATGCAAGCGTTCGACTCTAACCATCTTGTCTACTATTCTTAGGTTATGAGGTTATAAGGTCGCTTGCTTGTGAGGTTTTTAGGTAACCAATCCGGATGGTCTCTCAACTCCCAACTCTCAACTTTCATCTCTCCTCTCTCCTTTATTCGCTTACGCTCATCAGCTTCGCAGTCTCCTTTCTCCTTTCTAATCCCCCCTTTTTTCTAAAAAAATCACCTAAATATTAAATTTTTCTGCAAAGTTATTGTTTATTTCGAAATAAAGCACTAATTTTGCATCGCAATTCAGCAAAACACCGATTCAACTGCTTCAGTAGCTCAGTTGGTTAGAGCACCTGACTGTTAATCAGGGGGTCGTTGGTTCAAGCCCATCCTGAAGCGCAAAGTGCGCGTTGAATTGCAACTGCTTCAGTAGCTCAGTTGGTTAGAGCACCTGACTGTTAATCAGGGGGTCGTTGGTTCAAGCCCATCCTGAAGCGCAAAAAGAAGAGTTTCCGCAAGAAACTCTTCTTTTTTTTGTATATGATTGCTTAGTAAACAAGTAGACGAGTGAGGTTTGACGCGAACGCTTGCATGCTGCATAGCCTTAAAACCTTACAACCTTACAACCTCAAAACCTCACCTCAAAACCTCATTCATTTTTCTCCACAATCTCCTTTGCTGTCTCTACGACTATTTTGCGTAACTCCTCGGGCGCTATGATTTTCACCGAGGAACCGAAACTCAGTAATATACCCACGAAATCCTTTGTTAGTGCAACGTCTATTTCGAAGATTCCCGTTTCGCATTCGCGTTGTGTGTGGTGCAGCGGACGCTGGCGCAGGTAAGCCGTCAACCAATCATCGCATTGTAGCACCACGTGGTGAGGATGCATGGTTTCGCCTCCGAATGCTCCGATGCTATGTCGGAAGTAGCGCGTAGCGTTGAAGTCAGTTGGTCGTGTGAAGCGCGTAGGGAGCGTGATGAGTTGGCTGATGCGGTCGAGCGCAAAGGTGCGTACACTACTGTGGTGTGAAGAAAAGCCCACAACGTAGCAGCGTCCCTGAGCGAGACGAAGACAGTAAGCCGAGAGTTGGGTGGAGTAGGGAGGTTTGCCCACCGACTGGTAGTTGAAGCGCACCATGCGGCGTTCGTCGATAGCAGTGTGCAAGGATTTCAACCAAATTCCGCCCTCAATATTTATATCTGTATTCTCACCAATCAGGAAATTGAGTAAGTCCGACCCTTCGCGCTGGTTATGGCAAAGATTGTAGTGCTTGCCGTCGCGCACCACTTTCACACCGTAGATGCGTTCAATCTCGGTGTATTTGTCGTAGAAAGTAGAAGGCGGCATCGGGCGCTGTCGGTCGTCGTGTTCTGCCCATGCTTCCAGTATGTCTTTGCGCGTAAGGCTGTCGGGGTGCATGTGTAAAAGGCGCACCAACCAAAGTAGTTTGTTCATGTAAGATAAATGAGAGGTGAGGGAGGAGAAAGGAAAAAGGAGACTGCGTAGCTGATGAGCCAACGGCGAATAAAGGAGAGACCATCCGGATGGTAAGTTGTACTCTGTTCTTTATTAGTAGACGAGTTATTAGGTACGAGCGAGGAGAAATGAGAGATGAGAGGTGAGAAACCATCCGGATGGTAAGTTGTACTCTGTACTCTGTAAGTTGTACTCTGTACTCTGTAAGTTGTACTCTGTACTCTGTAAGTTGTACTCTGTACTCTGTAAG
>JAZQXH010000024.1:0-10808 GCA_045632745.1 Alloprevotella sp. | reverse complement strand
TTGTGAGGTTTTAAGGTAACCAATCCGGATGGTCTCTCCTTTATTCGCTTACGCTCATCAGCTACGCAGTCTCCTTTCTGATTTCTCCTTTCCCCTCGCTTGTTTACTAAAAACTTGACAAAATCGTTGTCAAGTTTTTTTTAACATCTCTTAACGTCGCTCAAAAAGTAAAAAAGTTTGAAACTTTAACTTCTGTTAAGAATTTCTTAGAAAGTTTAACAAAAAATTTCGGAAAACAGCGCAAATTTTTCCTTCTTCAAAAGAAAAAAGTTTTTCTTCAAAGGAAAAATTTCCTACTTCAAAGGAAGAAAATCCTTCTTCAAAGGAAGTTTTCAGGAGAAAGGTCACAAAAAAAGGAGGGCAGCACAGCCCTCCTTTAACTTTATGCAAATATACATCATTTTTCGGCGATCTCCAAATCTGCATTTCGCGATATTTTTACAAAAGTTAACAATTTTGCATCCTCTTTTGCTATCTGTAACTTTTCAAAAATCGCACTTTTTGTAAGGTCAATTTTAGGGGTAAAAATTGAAATGCACGAAATTAGTGAACCCACTTTTTTAAAAGCGTTATATTATGTACGTCGTGGAATTTGGGTTCAAAATATTGACCTATAGGTTTAATATTGTCGAAGCATGCGGTTTTTGCGTGCGGCGTCTATTCTCAGGAAGATGAAGAGCAGGATGGTGAATCCCCAAAGCGACGAACCGCCGTAGCTGAAGAAGGGTAGCGGAATGCCAATCACGGGTGTGAGGCCGATGACCATTCCGATGTTGATAAACACGTGGAACAGCAGAATGCTCATCACGCAATAGCCGTAGATGCGCCCGTAAGTGCGGTCCTGCAACTCGGCAAGATAAATAAGCCTGAGGATGAGTGCGAGGAAGAGCAGCAACACGACGCTCGAACCTAAGAACCCTTGCTCCTCGCCCACGGTGCAGAAGATGAAGTCGGTGTCCTGCTCGGGTACATACTTGAGTTTAGTCTGCGTGCCGTTCATAAAGCCTTTGCCTTCCAGTCCGCCCGAACCGATGGCAATCATACTCTGATTCACGTTGTAGCCGGCGCCAGCATCGTCGGTGACTACGCCGAGGAGCACTTGGATACGGATTTTTTGGTGAGGTTGCAGATGGTCGAGCGCAAGGTTTGCTGAGAACAGGAATCCCAGCGAACCGAGGGCAAACAAGGCGATGTAAAAGTAGCGAATCATGCGCTCGCTGATGGCATAGATAAACAGATAGACTGCTATACCTAAGATGATGCCGCTCAGCACCCATGCAATGTCGAACGCATATATCAGCGAAGAAACAAAGAGAGCGATACCTCCGCCCGTAAGTCCTGCCCAGAAAATGCGCCATGCGTGAATCGTGCGTTTGCAGAACACGTGAATCATGCCGATGACGAATAGCCAAATCAGCGTGAGCACTGCCACATCGCCGACCATGGCTTGTGTACCTGCGAGCGGAACTTCAGCATAGCGTATGCCGACAACAAAATATACGACTGCCGCTGCCGCAGTGAAGAGGAACACGCCCGGCATCCCCTCTCTGTAGAACACGAGGAAGAAGGCAAAGTAAACGAGCGCCGACCCCGTTTCTTTCTGCATGACGATGAGCACCATCGGAATCAGCACCAGTGCGGCTGCCTTGATGAAATTGCGCATCTTGTCGAGCGTGAAGCCGTATTGTCCGCATAGTTTTGCAACGGCGAGCGCTGTAATGCACTTTGCAAACTCTGCCGGCTGCAGATTCACGCCCCCACCGAGCGACAGCCACGAGCGCGACCCCTTGATGTCCTTGGCGATGAACGGCGTGACGAAGAGCAGGATGAGGATGAGCACATAAAGCAAGTCCGTAAGTTGGTCGAAGTATTGGTCGTCAATCATCAGCAGTACGAAACCAATGACCAGTGCGCACCCCATCCACATCAGCTGTTTGCCGGAGCGTGTGGCTGTGTCGAAGAAGTCTGTGTCGCCAATTTCGTGGCTTGCTCCGCAAATGGAGAACCATCCCCACGCCATGAGTGTGCAGTATAGCAAGACGACCACCCAATCTGCGGAGAATGAGTAGCGGCTACTGATATTATCGTTCCATCTTGCCATAGTTGATGCTTCTTTGTTCGAAGGCTTCAGCCTGTAGTTTTGAAGTTTCGGAGAGTTCTCCGTTGAGATATTGTTCCATGATAAGCTTACCGAGCGGCACACCGTAGGTAGCTCCGTATCCGCCGTTTTCAACATACACGGCTACTGCAATTTTGGGGTCGTTCATCGGTGCAAAACCCATGAAAGCGGAGTGGTCCTGCCCGCGATTTTGTGCGGTCCCCGTCTTTCCGCACACTTCGATGCCCGGAATGTTTGCGCTGCGGCACGTACCGCCTGTTACAGCCGCTCGCATGCCTTCGACGGCGTAGTCATACCATTTTGGGTCAACCATCGTGTAGTGGGGTGTGCGATAAACGCTGTCGATATCCGCATGTTGCACAGCCTTCACCACGTGGGGCACGTAGTAATGTCCGCGGTTGGCAATCGTAGCTGCGAGGTTGGCAATTTGCAGTGGGGTGGCGGTGACTTCACCTTGTCCGATGGAGATAGAAATGACGGTGAGCGCGTTCCAGGAACCCTTGTACGCTCGGTCGTAGAAGTCGGCGTTGGGAATCATGCCACGCTTTTCGCCCGGAAGGTCCACGCCGAGCGTGTAACCAAAGCCCATGCTCACAAGATGGTCCTTCCAGCGCGTCATAGCGTCCTGCACGGTTTCGTACTTGCTGCGGTTGGAAAACATACGGTTGAGCATCCAGCAGAAGTAGGCGTTGCAGCTGGTGGCAATTGCGGGGACGAGCGGAATGGGCGCGAAGTGGGGGTGACAACCTACGCGCAATCCTTTATGAAGAAAGCCGTTTGAGCATGGGAATGCTACGTCGGGCGTGATGACTCCCTCTTCCAGACCAAGAAGACTTTGCGTGAGTTTGAAAGTTGAGCCTGGCGGATACGTACCCATGATGGCGCGGTTGAGCAGTGGTTTCATGGGGTCGGAAGATAGGCGGCGGTGCATTTTTCCGCGGTCGCGCCCCACCATGATGCGCGGGTCGTAGGTCGGCGATGAAGCCATGCAGAGCACTTCGCCCGTTGAGGGCTCAATAGCTACGATGGCGCCGAGCTTACCTCTGAGCAAGCGTTCAGCCAGTGCTTGCAGGTCTTTGTCAATGCCGAGTGTGAGGTTTCGGCCGGGCACGGGCGCAACGTCGTATTTGCCGTCCATGTAGTGACCCTTGGTGCGGCCGCGCACGTCGCGCAGCATGATGCGCATACCTTTTTCTCCGCGCAGATAATGTTCGTAGGAGCGTTCAATACCCAGTTTTCCGATGTTGTCGCCACTGCGGTAATAGGGGTCGGCTTTGATGTCGCGCTCATTCACTTCGCCTACGTCGCCCAGTACGTGCGCCCCCATGCCTTCGGCATAGTGGCGGATGGAGCGCTTTTCGGCGGAGAATCCGTTGAAGCGGTAGAGTTTTTCTTTGAACACGGAGAATTCTTCGGCCGGAATCTGGCTTATGAAGAGTTGCGGCGTGTGGCGCGAATAGCCCACGCGGTTCTTAATCTCGTTCATGCGTTGCTTGTAGAATTCGGGCGTGATACCCACCGTGTTGCAGAAATCCAGCGTATCGACGCCCCATTGTTCCTGCATTACGACCATGATGTTGTACGACGGCTCGTTGTACACAAGGAGTTGCCCCTTGCGATCGGTGACCAAGCCGCGCGAGGGGTAAATAATTTCTTTTCGGAAAGCGTTGGAGTCGGCGCTTTTTTTATAGTCGTCGCTGAAGAGTTGCAGCGTGAGCAAGCGCACTATATATACAAAAATGATGGCAGCCGCTATGCCGCCTATCACGAATTTTCGGTTGTCGAAGGAGTGGTCGCGTGCCATTGTGGAGTGAACAAAGTTTGAGTTGAGCGAGCTTTAAGCCTTGCGTATGCGCAGCATCTCGATGGCTGCGATGAGCACAACGCTGAGCAGGGTAGTGGCTACAATGCTGAGCAGAATGCTGCCCAATCTGAAAAATCCGAAGGCTTCGATGAAGTAGAAAGCCGTGGCCTGAACGAGGCAAACGGCTGATGTGTATCGCACGAAGCCGCCCCATTCCATGGTGCGCACGGAGGGGATGAGGGCGTCGTCGCCTCTTTCGGTGGGGGCAAACACCTGAAGAATCACGGGGCGGAGCAATGCTACGATGAGGAGCGCCGAAGCTGTGAGTCCGGGCGTGTTCGAGAAGATGTCAACGCTGATACCTGTGAGGAATGCGCTGATGAGCAACACCCATCTCGGTGTGTCGCTCGGAAGGATGAGGATAAGGTAGAGGTAGAACATGGGCATCGCCACGCCTCCAATGTGAATGTGGTTGCCCACCAACACCTGGAGCGCTATGAGCGCTATGCCCCATGCGAAGTATGAGAAGATGGATTGCGACATGTAGCGAGGATTATTGATGAAGTTCGTCTTCGGTAGCAGCCTTTCTGAATAGGCTGTCAACGGCTGCTTTGTAGGGCGTGGTGATGACATTGACGTCGCGCAGGTTGGCGAAGTCTGTTCCAAGCAGGAGTCCGAGTTTGTAGGATTGTCCATCGGCGGAGTTTTCAACGGTTTCGATGGTGCCGACAAAGATACCGGGCGGAAATACGGAGGAGTGGCCGCTCGTTTCGATGGTCAGACCCTTTTCAACGTGGGCGTGGCGCGGAATATCATCGACGTAGGCGTGGCGTGAGTCCTTGCCGTCCCACGCAAGGTAGCCAAAGTAGCGCTGACCTTGAATGCGGCAGCTGATGTTCGACTTGTTGTTCATCACAGGTATGACGAGCGAATATTCCTCGCCTGCCAGATAGACGACACCTACGACTCCGTTACCACTGACTACGCCCATGTCGCCCCTTACGCCGTGGCGCTGTCCGCGGTCGATGACGATGTAGGAATTTGAGCCACCCTTGGAGTTCGAGATGACCTTGGCAGGCAAAGTTTCGTAGTCAACGAGGTTGCGAAGTACGGCGGACGCTTTGCGGGCAGAGTCAGCTTGCAGCGTAAGCAAGGCTTCGCGCAGGCGGTCGTTTTCGAGTTGCAGGCGGGTGTTGTAACTCGTGAGCGACTGGTTGGCGGATTGCAGATTAAGGTAGCTCCACACGTCGAGATACCAACGGTTCACGCTGGCAACGGTTGTGTTGGCTCCGCTGAGCCACACGTTTCCCTGAAAGTTGTTGAACCTTACGAGGAGTGTGAGGCTCAGAATTTCCAGGGCTATGAAGAGTAGCAGGTAGTGGTACTTACGTAGGAATTCTAAGAGGTGTTGCATGGTGAACGATGTGTGCGTACTTTCGTGTGGGGTGAGAGGGCGGAGGTGCAAAGTCGCTTTTGTTTTGAAGGCACAAAGGCTTGTTCGTAAATCCTCCTATACTACAAATGAGAAAGGATGAAGATAGCAGTTCCGGGTGTGGAGGTTATCTTTCCTTTCTCATTATGTTGTGCGGGCATCCGAGGGTTGTGGATGCCTGGTGCTTTGCTTTGATAGATTAGCGCATGAGGAATGTGAAATTCTCAACGTTCTTCAGCGCAATACCCGTACCTCGTGCCACGCAGAGCAAGGGGTCTTTCGCTACATGGAAAGGTATGTTGATCTTTGCTGTGAGGCGCTTGTCGATACCGCGGAGGAGCGCACCGCCACCTGTGAGCCAGATGCCGTTCTTCACGATGTCGGCATAGAGTTCGGGGGGAGTGCTTTCGAGGGCGTTGATGACAGCCTGCTCGATGCGGGCGATAGACTTTTCGAGGCAGTGTGCAATTTCCTGGTAGCACACAGGCACTTTCATAGGCATGGCTGTGATACGGTTAGGACCGTCAACAACGTAGTCTTCGGGCGCCATTTCAGGGGGGAGGTCGGTCAGAGCCGCTCCTACTGCAATCTTAATGCGTTCCGCCATGCGTTCGCTGACGCGCACGTTGTGCTGGCGGCTCATGTATTCCTGAATGTCGGCAGTGAAGTCGTCGCCTGCCATCTTGATAGAGTTGTTCGACACGAGGCCGCCCAATGAAAGCACGGCAATCTCAGTTGTACCGCCACCTATGTCAACAATCATGTTGCCTTCGGGGGCATTTACGTCGATGCCCACGCCGATAGCTGCAGCCATAGGCTCGTAGAGGAGGAAGATGTCGCGTCCGCCGGCATGTTCGGCAGAGTCGCGCACCGCACGAAGCTCAACTTCGGTCGAACCGCTGGGCACGCCAATCACCATGCGCAATGAGGGCGAGAAGAGGCGCTTTCCACCGTGCAACATCTTGATGAGACCGCGCATCATCTGCTCGCACGCATTAAAGTCGGCAATCACACCGTCGCGCAAGGGGCGGATAACGCGAATCTTGTCGTTGGTCTTCTCGTACATGAGCTTTGCCTTGCCTCCAACAGCCGTCATCATGTCGGTGTGGCGGTCGAGCGCTACGACCGAAGGCTCGTTGACCACAATTTCATCGTTGCAGATGATGATGGTGTTGGCGGTGCCGAGGTCGATGGCAATCTCCTGCTTCAGCGAGAAGAAGTTTTGAAAATATTTTGAGATGATACTCATCGTTAAGTCTCTCCTTAGTTTTGCAGATTAGCCTTTGAAGTAAGTGTGGATGGCTGTGTCGTAGTGGCTGCTCACGCCGAATGCCTGAGTTGCAAACCAACGGCGCTGTTCGAGCGTTGTAGCAGCACCCTGAGCCTTCACGATGTCGAGGAGGGGCTGGTATTCAGCCTTTGAGGGAACGATTACTACGTCGTTGAAGTTCTTTGCGCCGGCGCGGATGAGCGAAATGCCGCCTATGTCGATTTTTTCGATGATGTCGGCTTCTGAAGCGCCGCTTGCAACGGTCTGTTCGAAGGGATAGAGGTCAACAATTACGAGGTCGATTTCGGGAATTTCGTATTGTGCCATCTGCTGCTGGTCGCCTTCAAGTGAGCGACGGCCGAGGATGCCTCCGAAAATTTTGGGGTGAAGTGTCTTTACACGACCACCAAGGATTGAGGGGTAAGTCGTAACGTCTTCCACCTTCTGGCAGGGGAAACCGAGGCTTTCAATGAATTCGCGAGTACCGCCTGTTGAGAGGAACTGCACACCATCGTTGTGGAGCGCTGTGAGGAGCTCGTCGAGACCATCTTTGTGGAATACTGACACGAGCGCAGTCTTGATTTTTTTTGTTGCTGACATAGTTTGTAATTTTTAGTTTTATGATTCAATGTGAATAAATTCTGCTGACAACCAACACTATGCTACACTTCGTTCATCGCTTGTTGTCAACAATACCATATTTGCTACAAAGTTACGTAATTATTTCCTAACTTCAGGGGTATAAAAACGCTTTTTATTTATACTAAAATTCTTTCTTTCTAAACTGCTGAGTAGAGTAGGCAAAATGGTGCTTTCCTGGAGTAAGTTGCACGCTGTAAGTTGTTCTTCTCAGGAAGCGAAAGAAATGTTTTATGCGCTTCAGATTTCCACAAAACTTTCTTCTCCTTCCCTTTCTCTTCATGAAATTTTATGCATCCTCCTTGAGAGGTTGTGCTTTCTCTTTGAATTTATTCTTTCACTCCTCGAAATTTTGTGCTTCCTCCTTGAGAATTTATGTTTTCTCTTTTGTCCTAATTCTTATGTAAGAGAAAAAATCTGCTACTTTTTTGCAAAAACATGGTACTTTGTTTTGCATAGTACCAAATTATGCTTAGATTTGCAGCAAGAAAAAGTTCTACTCATTGGAAAATCATTAAAAACATGGCTCCCTGAGCCAAAACAATCTGACCTATGAACATCGAAAATGCAAAGTCGCAGCTGCGCAAGGGCATGTTGGACTATTGCGTGCTACTGCTGCTGAAGAATGGCCCGGCTTATGCCAACGACATCGTCACCCGACTGAAAAATGCCAATCTCATCGTCGTCGAAGGTACGCTCTATCCGCTCCTCATGCGCCTGAAGAAGGACCAGCTCCTATCTTACAACTGGCAGGAGTCCACTATGGGACCGCCACGCAAATATTATTGTCTCACGCCCGAAGGTGAGCAGTTCCTAGCCGAACTCGACACCGCCTGGAACGAGTTGGTCGGCTCCGTGGCGCTGCTTCAGTCGAACAACTAAGTACTTAATTCTAAAATCTTATCTCATTTAGTAAATTATGAAAAAGACAGTCAACATACATCTTTGCGAACAAGTCTTTACGATGGACGAAGACGCTTGTGCATTGCTCGAAGGCTACCTGAAGAACACGCATTCCTACTTCAGCCGCATGGACGACGGCGAGGAAATTGCCAACGACATTGAAAACCACGTTGCCGAACTGCTTTGCGAGTATCGCGACAACGGAAGTGTGTGCATCACGCTTGCGCAAATCGAGGAAATCATTGCGCGCATCGGCAATCCCGAAGAGTTGGGCGCAGGCAGTGCCGCCAAGGAGGGCGCAAACAGCGGTGTCAACGAAGACGAAATTCCGCCCATCCCACCTCAGCCAACATATATGCAGAAAAAGTTTTTCCGCGACCCCGAAACAGCCCTGTTAGGCGGTGTTATCAGCGGTTTCTGCCATTATTTTGGTCTGAAGGACGTAACGATTTGGCGCTTGGTCTTCGTAGCGCTCTGCTTCTTCAGTTTCTCGGTATCCATCATTGCTTACGCGCTGCTTTACCTCATCATTCCGCCTGCCGTCACGCCCGAACAGCGCTTGCAGATGCGCGGCGAACCCATCAGTTTTCAAAGCATCAACGAAGAACTCATGAAGGGCGTGGCACAAACGGAGAAGATGGTGAAAAATCCTGCCGTCCGCAGTTTCTGGAGCAAGGCGTTGCGCGTTTGCTTCATGGTGTTGCTCTTCGCGCTGTGCATTCCCCTCGTTATCATGCTGTGCCTTCAGTTGCTCATGCTGATTATGGGCATCATAGGCCTGTTGTTCAGCATCTTTAGCGCAACGGCTTCGCTGACAAGCATCCCCTTCATGCTTGGTATCACGAGTTTCTTCGACGCATTCCCCACGGGGCTCAATATCTTGTTCCTGCTTTGCCTGGTCTGCGGCGTAGTGCTCATCGCCATTCCGCTCTATGCTGTCGTAAGGTCGCTTGTCAATTCGTCGAACAAACTTTCGAGCAAGGCTCGCATGCGCCTTTGGTGGACATGGTTCGGTGCGCTCCTGCTGGGATGCTTGCTCACGGTGATTAGCTTCTTCAGCACCGTGATGGGCATTGAGACGGGCGTTTACAACCTGGACGAAGATGTGCTCGAACAGCGCATCATTGATAAGATGACGCCCATCGTGGAAGACGGCATGATTCCCGCACTCCCTACTATCAATATGGACGACGACGGGGTGGAGATTGAAATCATGGGCAACAACGACGAAGTCGTAAAACTCGTTGCCAACGACTCTTTCTGCAAAATTGAAGTAAACGGTGCTGATGGCAAGGAACTTATCAACATCCACGCCAAAGGAAATTAGCGCAGAATTTTTCATTGCTCATTCGTAAATTTTGAAACAAACGTTATGAAAACACGAATATTCATCCTATCTCTGCTGCTCGCGGTCATAGGCAGCACAGCAAGCATAGAAGTGCTGGCAACCCCTGCGACTAACGCAGCAACCAAAGTTAAAACACATGTTTACAACGAATTAAGCGCCTTCGAAAGAGTAAGCATTAACATTTCAGCGCAAGTACTCGTAGAGCAGTCGGACTGTTATTCGGTAGAAGTAACGATGCCCCTGACTGCGCCCGACGACCTCAACATCGTCTCTGAAGATGGCTGCTTAAAAATCAATACCCGCCACTCGCGCGTGCGCTTCAATGGAAAGTCGGTATTCATTAAAATCAAGGCACCCATCGTTTACGAATACGAGGTCAACGGTTCTGCCCAAGTCGTTGTAAACCACGAGGTGAACACCGGCGAGAGAGCATTTGCAGTCGAAATTAATGGTTCGGGCAGAGTGAGCGTGGCGCAGGTCGTCGCTCCTGAGTTCAAGGCAGAGGTCAATGGCTCGGGCAAAGTGAACTTCGCTTCCGTTGCAGCCAGTGAGTCGGCACGCTTGGTGGTTAACGGGTCGGGCAAGGCAAGCGTGACGAACATGGCAAGCAAATATGCGCGCCTGAAGGTCAACGGCAGTGGCAGGCTCAACGTAGAGCGCCTGGCTACGCCCCAACTAAAAGCCAGTCTCGCAGGCAGCGGGCGCATGCAGGTCAAAGGTGTGGCTGACAAAGCCAAGTTTGAAATTACCGGCTCGGGCACAATCGACGCCACCGACCTTAAAATACGCGACAAAAACAGCCGAACTTCAGGCAGCGGACGCATTCTGTTGCTTTAGTCCCCTATCTATTCAGCATTACCACAACATTTCTTAAATCTATCACTCTATAAATTATATTACAACTATGATTACAACAACAACACCAACCATTGAAGGCAAGCGTATCGTGCGCTACATGGGCATCGTGACAGGTGAAACAATTTATGGCACAAACGTATTTCGAGACTTAATGGCGACCATCCGCGATTTCGTAGGCGGACGCTCTTCGACCTACGAGGACGTGCTCCGCAAGGGCAAGGACCAGGCTCTTTTCGAAATGGAAGGTCGCGCAGCGGCGCTTGGAGCTAATGCCATCGTAGGCGTTGACCTAGATTAACGTGAGTTCGATGTAAGAAAACCTCTAAAAAATTTGCTGGAGTGAAATATTTTCGTTAATTTTATGTCTGATAATCAAGTAGTTAAATAAAAAATATTCACTCCTATGACTGATGTAAATTTAGTTGAAATCTTCTG
>JAZQXH010000023.1:0-76791 GCA_045632745.1 Alloprevotella sp. | reverse complement strand
AGCATTCTTTGCTGATGGTAATCCTTTATATATTACCAAGAGGTTTGATTACAAGGCTGATGGATTTAAAATTAAGCAAGATGATTTTGCTTCTATAGCAGGCAAAACCGAGCGAAATAGCGGTAGTGACTTCAAATATTCGGGTAGCTATGAGGACATAGCGAAGCTCTTGAAACAAAATGTTTCTGCATGGCAAGTTGAGATGGCCAAGTATTTCACGCTGGTTGTCTTCAATTATCTATTCAGTAATGGCGATGCACACCTGAAAAACTTCTCACTACAAGAGACCGATGGCGGAGACTACGTATTGACTCCTGCATACGATTTGATGAACACCGCCATACATGTCAATGACGGGGACTTTGCATTGCAAGACGGACTGATTCCTGAGTCAGAATACTCGGATGTATATTCGAGAACATTACACCCATGCAAGGACGACTTCATTACTTTTGGAACGCGCATAGGAGTTCTACCTAAAAAGTTAACCTCTATTATTGAACTGTTTGCAACGGAGCAGCCAAAGGTTTACGAACTCATCGAGAATTCTTTTTTGGAGGAGAAGGTTAAACGTATGTACAAACAATCGTACCAGGAGCGTTTGCACCGTTTCCAAAGAAGTGATAAATAAAGTTATTTAGTTAGCAATGATTAGCAATAATACGCAAAAAATTGTACCTTTGTACCACGTGATAAAGCAGGATACACTCATTGAAAAATGCTCAAATAAGTTTAGCCTTTCTCTCGTTTACACAGCCTTTGCAATTAGATGAAGGGATGACTTTTAGATAAAAGAATAGTTTTGTATATTATATGAATTAAATTTTAAATTATGTCAAATGTTTCTACGCATACAATTTTAAACATCTGGGAGAAAGCTATATCTGTCCCAGGGTATGACCCTGATATTTGGAGAAAGGATTTTGCCGGGGCTTGGATTAGAAAAGACTCATATGGCATGAAAACAAAATATGGTTGGGAAGTAGATCATCTCCGTCCTTTATCAAAAGGTGGTGATAACAATGAGGATAATCTTATAGCATTACATTGGCAAAATAATAGAACAAAGGGAGCCGACTATCCTAATTTTAACACATCTCTTACATCAGACGGAAATAGAAATATTGAGAAAATAAAAAAATGGCAAATCCAGTAGAAATAATAGAAAAGAAAACCTCTTTTGAAAGTCAAGAGATAAAAGATAAATACTCAAAGCATATCAAAATAGGACTTACAATATTTATTATCATTATTATTGTTGCATTAATTTGCTTTTTACATCAATTTCCATGTTTTGATTTAGATTATCCTATTGATTCAGAGAGATGGGGGCAATTTGGAGATTTCATTGGTGGCGTATTAGGTACGATTATAACATTAATTAGTATTATATTTCTATATAATGCATTCATACAGCAGCAATTAACTAATGATAAAACCCAAGAAGCCAATGATGAATTAAAAAAACAATCACAACAAGCCACTATATTTAATAAGCAACAATTATTTGACTCTAATTTCAACTTATTATTGGACCTTTATCGAAATACTACTTCCAATTATAAATCATCATCAGAATCAATTCCAAATGGAAAGGCAAGTATGTCTAATCTTGTTTCTTCTTTTATATCAAGTACTACCTTTGATAATAATGAAGGTTATACAAAACGTACAACAAAAGCACTAAATGTGTTTAATGATTTCTTTGCAAAAAACATGACAATCGTTAATGCACACATGAGGATTCTTTATCAAATATTTAACTTATTAGAAACAGATGACATTGAAGATTGTTATAAAATACGATACACCAAATTGCTTAGAAGTCAGATGACTGATGAGGAGCTTATTCTCATTCGTTATAATTGTATGACAGAACGAGGAAGAAAAATGCAGTTACCAGTATTCCAATATAACATTCTTAAACATATTCCTTTTTTAGGACTTTTTGAGTTAAAAAAATACCGCAGAGGATTATCAAGCTCTCAAATTAATAGTTTAAACGATGAACTGATATCATGGAGAAAAGAAATATGTGAATTATTTAGACGACAATCTGTTGGCGAAAAAAACCAAAGTCGGGACTATCAAGAGCGATATAATATACAATTTACAGTTAGTGAAAATAATAAGCAATATACTTTCACAATGATTAAAAAACCAAGAACTACAGGTCCCAAAGAGATAATGGTTAAAATTTTTGATAAATTTGAAGATTCTTCGCTAGAGAATCTTTTGATAGATTTTCATACAGAGATATTCCGCCATTCACATTTTAGGAATTACAACGAACACACATCATATAGACTAAACCATTCTCATACTATTAATGAGTCAAATACATTTTTTAAAATTCAAATACGCCAAGACAATCCTTTAATAATATCATATTATCAAATAGAACATCCTATTCATGTCTAATACAATTTCTAACTTGTTCGTAAAAAAATATCTCATTTATTCTTCAAACAGAGTATTTGTTAATCATTGTTAAGCTGTACTCATATATCTGTTTTGGGGAAATAAAAATATTATTTCCATGCATTTAGCTGACATCAGTTGGCGACAATGCAGCAGAAAAATCGTACCTTTGCATTTGAAATCATTTGGAACGCAAATGCGGTAAGAGGCTGGATACGAATCACTTCAATTTGGTATCTACCGAAACTTGAAAATGAGCTTGAAAAGCGCGGTACAACACGTATATCGAAATCGTTGATTTTCAGCACGATGAATTTATGAGTATTTTCCGTGTCATTGCAAAAATGTGAGTTGTACCGATTAAAAGGCTAAAACGCTTTCAATCAATAGTGTAAATGTGTTGCATCGAAAAAAACAAGAATCTCTTGTATTTATTTAAATATTAAACATTTAACTAAAGTTGTAGATTTTTATCGCGCCACTACTACTTGGAGACGATGATTCCTCTTCTAATGGTGATCGTGATTGAGATTGCAACGTATTTTATTCAGACAGATTCCATAACAACGGCAGTGGCAACTGATGAAGATGGAATATATCAGAATAGGAAGGTACGATAGTGACGGATTTGAGCATCCGAACCACGATTAATATGGAGAGTAGTAATCATGAAAAACCTTTCAAGCTATACAATCTACAATGAAGTCATAGATGGAATGAAGGTGATGGGCATCAGCAGAGATGAACTTGCAACTAACCTTCTGATGTCTCGTGAGGAACTCGATGTTCTCCTCACCCCAACCCATGACTACACGATCTCTGAAATTAGAAATCTCCTCGACGGTGTCTATCTGGATATTCGTGTTGAAATTGTACCTGAATGATTCTTACTCAAACTATAGATTTATACCTATAGGTCAATTTGCAGGCTAGAACATGCCCACACCCCTTATAAACACAGAGGATGTGGGCATTTCAAATTTTTAAAACACAAAATTTACTTTTGAAAATGACCTTATAACCTAAAAATAGTAGACAAGTTATTAAGTACAAGTAGACAAGAAGATTAGACTCAATCGCTGGTTTGCACGCTGCATAGCCTTATAACCTCACAAGCGAAGCGACCTCATGACCTTATAACCTAAAAATAGTAGACAAGTTATTAGGTACAAGTAGACGAGTTGGTCAGATTCGAACGCTGGCATGTACACTGCATCGCCTTAAAACCTCACAACCTCACAACCTTAAATTAGTAGACATTAAGCTATAGATACATTGATTTTAGAATTGACTATAGCAGGCAGACATGCACTCAATCGTTTTGCTATCGCACACTACGATTCCTAATCTCTAAAGTAATATCCATATAACCTCGCTTGCCTTCGATGTAGTCAGCATACAGCGTTTCCGCATCCCTACCTTTCAGGATGCGGCACTTGCCACACGCCTCACAATCGTACAGGCATTTCCAGGCTTCGCGGACAAAAACTTGCCTTTCTTCTTTGGTGGAGTTTTCTATATTGGGAGGTAGCATGATTTTATCAAATAATATTTTCTTAACTTTCGCAAGTTTCAGTTGAATTAGGTTATAAGGTTGTTAGGTCGCTACGCTTTAAGGTTTTGAGGACTGTCCTGATTGTTCATATAAACGAATAGAGGGTGTAACCCGAATGGAAAACCTCAAAATCTTACAACCTTAAGACCTTATAACCTAACAAGTTGGGCACATGCGAAACTTGAATAATGTTTTTATAACAATTTTGATTCTAACCTTATCGTTTTGTTACAGAAATCATAAAGGTTACTGCAACTACAGCTATGCCTATACCCAAAAGGATGTTGGTAGTCAAAGGTTCGCCAAACATCAGCGTACCGACTAAGATAGCTGTAATAGGCTCAAACACTCCCAGCACAGAGGCCTTAGTTGCACCTATATTTCGGGTAGCTACTGCTAATGTAGCAGTTGAAACAATCGTTGGCAATAGCGCTAAACCCACTAAATTCAGCCAATCGCCACTTGTTGAAATCCCAGCGGAAATTGCCGTATCCGAAAAAGTTATTATACCTAAAAATACGACTGATCCGACCGTGAGGGTATAGAACGTCAACAGTGTGTTGGATATCTGGGCAATGGCCTTGCTGCGGTTTATGATGACAATAAACAGGGCATATACCAATGCCGAGCCCAATGATAAGACTACGCCGAGAGGATTTATCGAATCGCCCCCACTACCTTGTGTCATTATTATCACACCGCCAAATGTTGCGGCAATGGAAAGCCAAACAGGCCACGATGGAACAACACGCAGAAAAACCATAATAATTGCCACCAGAACAGGATAAAGAAATATCAGTGTTGTAGCCAATCCTGATGCAATGTAGTTGTATGCCTCAAAAAGGAAGATGCTGCTCGACGTATACAGCAGACCGAGTGTGAGCAACACACCCGCCTGACGTGCCGTTATCCTGAAACTCTGCTTGGTGAATACAAGGAAAGCAGCGAGCAGAACAACGGCGAACGAATATCGAAAGAACAGTATCGACTCAATGCTTGCACCGTTATTCATCAAAGGCACGGCAAACAACGGATTAAGTCCGTATGTGATACCAGTAATAATACCTGCAGGATAGCCTATAATAGCGTTTTTACTCAATGTTTTCATTGTTTATATATTCACTATTGCCACCTTAATCACCCCATCCAATTTATTCTCAAAGATGCGGTAGGCTTCTTCAATCTCACACAACGGGAAACGATGCGTGATGAGCGGAGTGGTGTCTATCCTACCCTCTTCAATCAAGCGAAGAATTTCCTCGCAATCACATCCATCTACCCCACCCGTCTTGAAAGTGAGGTTCTTGCCATACATATCAGGCAGAGGAAGCACCTGAGGTTGGTCGTAAAGTGCAACCACCGTTACAATCGCATTCGGACGGGCACATTCCCACGCCAAACGGAAGGTGTCATTAGCACCTGCCACTTCGAGCACGCGGTCTGCACCTCCGTGGTCACTATGCTTCAAAACAAAATCCTTACAATCTCCGGGCACAGTGAGCAATACATCGGGATAATGCGCTTGCAAGAAGCGACGTCTTTCTTCCGACTTCTCACAAACGATAATGCGCTTAGGTTGCTTCAACATCACGCAAAGGAGCGTGCAGATGCCCGTAGGTCCAGCACCAATAATCAGTACAGTATCATCCTCACCAATCTCCGAAATTCGCGCCGCCCAAAAACCTGTTGCCAAGACATCGCCCACAAACAATGCCTGCTCATCGCTTACGCTATCGGGAATACGATTCAATCCTTGATTGGCAAGCGGTACACGCACGTATTCCGTCTGCCCACCATCGATACGGCACCCCAAAGCCCAACCTCCATTCGGATCGGTGCAATTGTTCACATAACCATTCTTGCAGAAAAAGCATTCGCCGCAGAAAGTCTCTACGTTTACCGTCACTCTATCGCCAGGCTTTACATTTGTGACATTCTCCCCCACTTCTTCCACAACACCCACCATTTCGTGACCCACGGTAATACCCGGAACCGCACGAGGTACGCTTCCGTGCTTAATGTGAAGGTCGCTCGTGCAGATGCTGCTCATCGTAACTCTAACTATGGCATCGGTAGGTTCAATGAGTGTAGGCTTCGGTTTCTCCACCAAAGCGAACTGCCCTCTTTCTATGTATGTGTAAGCTAACATAAAGTTGTAATATTTCAAGTTTCGCAAGTACTATAATTCATTAATCACTTGTTGGAGTTGCTCTAAAAAGTTGGCTCCGTGCCCACCATCCATCTGCACATGGTGAAACTGAAACGATATGGGTAAAATGGTATTGAACCAATGACGACGATACCTGCCCCACATAACCATGGGGTTGCTGAACTTATCGGTGTATTGGTTTACGATGCAGTCCAGTTCTGTTCCTATCATTGCCGACGTTCCCACAATCATGCAATCCTCAAGGAACGAACTCTTACACTGACTGGCTGCTTGCGCTGTCTGTCGGTTGTATTCTTCAGCAAATTTTTCTAAATCATCGGTATATGCAATATCGCAAGAATTAATTCCTCCTTTGCTATTGTTTACAATCACATTTATTGCCATACTGTCAAATTCAAAAAGTTTGTCTTTCTCGGGTAGAAGATAAAACTCTTTGATGTTGCTCGCAGCCTTTCCGATACACCAACAAAGCAGGGCGTTAAATTTGATGCCACGCCTCTTGCTTGCCTTTAGCAGTTTGGTTACATTGAATGTTTTAGTCAATGTAACCATAGGCATGGGAGACGTCATCCAAAGCGAAAAGGCTTCGGCACGTGTTGTATTCTGGGGAAGCACTTCTTTTTTCATATTATAGATAGGTACTATAAATCAATTATATATTATTTTGTTATGCGGTGAATCAGGGAGATGCCCCAATGGGGAGGGTGTTAAAAATCAACTTAGTGGTTAGAGATGAGAGATGAGAGAGCCCTGTCCTCTTGTTAGGACACGCCCTTCGGGGTACAGCAATAGAGAGTACCGGGGTCCGGGGGTATTCGCTGCGCTCAAACAACCCTGGTTACGGAGCGGAGATTCCTTCGGCATCTTGCCATGCGGAGTGAAAGATGCTTCGCGATAGATGCCATAGAATTTATAGAATCTATAGAGGTTATAGAAATAGATTAGCGCGATTTGTGCATTGCCCCACAACGGGCCGACACGGCGATCTGCCCCTGCATCTCTAAACTCTCATATCTTCTTAACGAGGCGTAGCCTCCTCTTAACTCTCTTAACGGACCTTTAGGTACCTCTTAACGAGCCGAAGCTCTTCTCTAAACTCTAAACTCTCAAAACCCTTCACGCAATCATTCTTTCTCCAACTTCCAACCACAGTCTCCGTGGTAGATCATCTGCTTGGTCATACCACCATCGATGCAGATGTTCTCACCTGTAATGAAACCTGCCTTGTCGCTGCTAAGGAACAACACCATATTGGCTATATCCATAGGGTTCCCCACCCTACCGACAGGTTGCTGCGTGGCATCGGAACCTTCGTAAATGGTGTAGGCGGTGTCTATCCAACCCGGTGATATGGAATTTACCCTTGCTTGTCCTGCCAGACTTACTGCCAAGGCATGCGTGAGTGCCGCTATGCCACCCTTGGCTGCTGTATAGCTCTCAGTCTGTGGCTGGCTCATACGGTCGCGCGACGAAGATATATTGATGATTGACGCACCCTCTGCCAGACGATTCTTTAACAATTTCACCAAATAGAAGGGTGCGGTCACGCCCACACTTAAAGCATTTTGAAACTCCTCGTAGGAGCATTCATCTATCCCTTTCATCAATGGCAAGGCATTGCTAACTACAACGTCCACTTTGTCGTGCAGGCTCAACACATCTGCGACAAAGGCTTCCAACACCTCTTTCTTAGCGATGTCTCCAACGAAATGCGCCCCCTCTTGTTTGTCTATCACATAGACAATGGCACCTTGCTTGCGAAACTCATCGGCTATGCATCTGCCAATTCCGCTCGCACCGCCGGTAACGATTACTACTTTATCCTTGAACGAATCGGTCATCATAAAGTTGCATTCTTTTTACGAAATGAAACATAAGAAACAACGAAACCCACCGCAGCCACCAACAGGATGATGGGTTCGGCGAGCATAAAGATTGGCATCGCTCCAGACGTGAGCGTCACCATCGTCGATGAAAGCAGCGTGAGGCATGCGCCCGAAGCCAATATGACCATTCCCGTCCGGAGATTTCGCCACCTACGGCCTGCTACATAAGCCAGCAGGCAGACAGCTGCCGCCATCAGAAGATACAACAGTAGCACGTTCCTCGACATAGTGCCGCCAGCATTCCCTTGAAGGTCGTAGTGAGCAGAAAGCAGCTCTGGCAGAGTGCTCCATTGGATTATAACGATTGAGGCATGCAAAGCCACTATCGCAATCGGGATAAACCAACATTTATTATTCATAACTATCTATTTTTTTGATATACTTGTCCTCCACAAAAATGCAGCATGCTTTTCTTCCATTTTTTCATCACGCCTCGCCATGCTGCTCCCTCAGGAAACGTAAGATTCGGCAGACGCTAAAATCATCCCCACCCACTCGCACAACTCTAATCTTCCACCATTCCCACATTTTTTTTCGAAATGTAAACTTACGGATTAAAATTCAATCGTCCGCACGTTTCGTTCAAAAAATGGATTTCCAAAACTTGTTTTAAAGCATTTTAGAAATATTGCTCCCCACTTTAACATAAATCAGACTCGGGGGAACGAATCCCAACAAGATGCCCTCACTCCCCACGCTTTTAGAGAAATTACACACAAAAAAACGGGAGAGGTATGCCAAACTAATATTCTTTGACATCCTCTCCCGTAAGCGGTCTTCTTATTTTCGTTTGTTCAGCATTAATCCGCTAAGAAAAGACAATCTTTTTTCTGAAAAGCACAATCTACCACTGCTTACATCGGTGTTGATATATAAAAATGCCGATTGCCGCGCTTGAACTTTATACCAGTCTTTGCAAACTTATAACATTCATAGCAAAGATGCAATGTTTTGTCAACCCCTTTAAAGATAACCTTCCCGTGAAAATGCTTTTTACCACAGGCTTCACATTTAAAGGACTTTGCATCACGATAAGTTTGCTCACTGGGATGTTTCCAAAGTTCGATACGCACTTCCTTCATTTTCTTTTTATCGAACTTATGCTCTCTCAAAGGTTTATCAGAAGAGTTTGATTCTGAAGAGATGGTACTACTTTGTACTGTTCTTATTTTAGGTTTTACGAAATTCTCTTCGCTCACCACGAACGCACCGGGAAGTTTCTGTATATTTCTCTGTTAGCGGCATAAATACTAAAGTGTTCTACTTCGTAGTGTTTAAGTATATCTCCTAATATTTTCTTACCGCAGATTCTGCATACTTTTGCCATAAAGTTTTATTTTACGGAATTCATACAATCGATTAAATCCTGATACGTTGCAACCTTGTGATATTTCACTTTTGCTGTAGATATCGAGTTAAACAATTTTTCCGCACATTCAATCTTTGCCTTTTCTATAGCGCTCAAATCCATTGACGACATCGAACCCTTCGTTTCTGCTATGAAGAAGATGTGCTTCACATCGTTTTTCTTCATCGCAATCGCCCAGTCGGGAGCGTAGTTCCCTACGGGCGTTGGAATTTGGAACGTACGTGGCAATTTTGCATACACCACTACCTCGCTCGCCTCATCCAAGTCTTGAGCAAATTGGCGTTCGCCCTTACTGTCGCTGAATACGTAGTCGGTAATGTGCTTCTTGGCTTCATACGCTTTGTCAAAATCCATTCTGCTCTTGGCGGTAAAGATATCGCTGTCGTATTTTCCTTCAGTGATGTCGTAATGTATGTGCTCTACAATCATCGTAGATTTCTGCTCCTTAATAATACTGATTACCTTACGGATAAACTCCTCCGGATTGTTCTTAAAGAGGCAAAGTTTGTTGGGCCTCATCCTTTGCAATATCTTCACCACCGTGCGTCGTGTAAGCCTTGCTCCCTTTGCTATATCTCCGACAAGGTCGTACTTAACGGTTGAAGTAGAAACATCGGTCAATTCGCGCGATAGCGAACGGGTGTCTCCAAATTCGGTCACACTGCTTTCGTGCTGCATTCCCTCCACCATCACGTAGCGCAAATGTTTCACCTCCAGTTCGGCATCGATATGCAACACGGCTTTTTCTATCAACTCCTCGCTGTCATAACTCACCTGATAAACGTACTGATGGTTGATTTCGTTCCATAGGTTCTGAAACTCCACCTTGTTGAAGTTGTCGTTCAACTGATTATCCGAAGTCGTCGTCTTTTCTTCCACCACCATATCTTCGAGCACTTTCGGGTCGAAGATTGAATTGATGAGCCTTGCTACTCCTTCTGCTATCGGTTGTAATTGTGTAGGCAGAGGCGCCAGGGTTCCATTGGCAACTGCCTCGCGATACTCCGGCGTAATGTTATTGTTCTTGTCGATATATCCATTGTCTGCCAGATACACCACGATGCGACTTGCTTCCGTTTCTGTGATAGCATGAACTTCTTCGCCTTGCGCAATGTGCTTTCCTGCGAAATAAGCCATCGTTGCTTTCACAGCTCGCTCACGCAGCACGTCGCGCGTTTCGCTTTGCAAAGCCTTCGTGAAGTCAGCATAACTTTCGTTAGCGATGACCGTGAGTTTGTTTATCACGTGCACATCTTCGCCAAGCAGTTCTGCGTCCATTCGTGTGCCATGCTTATCAACGCAAATACGAAGTCCGCGTCCCACTTCCTGACGCTTTGCAGTAACTGAGCTACTATGACGGAGCGTACAGATTTGGAACACGTTGGGGTTGTCCCACCCTTCACGCAAGGCTGAGTGTGAGAAGATAAAGCGTGTAGGTTCTTCAAAACTCAGCAAGCGCTCCTTGTTCTTCAAGATAAGGTCATACGCTGAAATATCATCCGAGAGTCCACTCTTCTTCTCAATCTTACTATCTACGATGCGGTTCGTCTTCTTGTCGATAGAGAAATAACCCTTATGCACATCCTTCGGCATAAAGCGGCGAAGATACTCGTTGTAATCTTCGTCCCAAATATGTATCTCTTTGTTCACCAACCGTGCATATTCTTCCTCAAACATCTTTTGAAACACACCCTTCACCTCGTTGCCGTCCTCATCGTAACTCTTGTACTTCGCTACTTCGTCAATGAAGAACAACGACAGGCATTTAATGCCGCGCTTGAAGAGTTGACGTTCCTTCTCAAAGTGCGACATGATGGTTTCACGAATCTGCACACGTTGCATGTTCAGTTCGTTCGCATCGCCATTCACCTCTCCTCGGTGGATGGTCTCACCATTCAGGAAGGTAACATAACCATTCACATTGATTTCCGAAATAGTAAAGCCATCGTATTGCGCCAATCCCGACTCCTCGCGCAGGCTGTCGCCCACCCCAAACGTCTTAATCTTTCTAACGATAGTGCCCGATGCCGTTTTGGTCTCAATCTCTATGCGTGCCATGGGTGGTTGTTTGGGCGAAAGCACGATATTATCCAGATACATATAGCTGCTTGTACCTTTCAAATTCTTCACCTCAAAACCTTTTACGTGAATGCGCTTCACCAACTTTTGGTTGTAAGCATCCAACGCATCGACTGCATAGATGGTGTCGTGCTTGGTTTTGTGGGTAGCTGAGTAATTGAGCACGAACAAAGGATTGAAGCGTTTGATACCGGCTTGTGTCGCATCGCCCTCCATCTTCTGTGGTTCATCCATGATTATGATAGGATGGTTCGCTGAGATGACATCGATAGGTCGGCGACTGCCAAATTCATCACGCTTGGAGTAGATGACACGACTCTCCTTGCTCTTACCCCCTTCTTTCATTGAAGCGGCAAACGCCTGTGTGTTGATAATCATCACCCCTAACTCAGCGTCGGCAGAAAAACTATCGAGTTGTTGCAGGTTGCTACTGTTGTAAACAAACCAACGTGCCTTCTTGCCATAGTGTTCCATGAAGTGGTCCTCCAGCATGTTAAAACTTTTGGCAACACCTTCACGGATGGCGATGCTAGGTACCACAATAATGAACTTACTCCATCCATACTGCTTATTGAGTTCAAACATCGTCTTGATATAAACGTAGGTCTTACCCGTACCCGTTTCCATTTCTATATCAAGGTTGATGCCTGCAGCACCTTTCGACAACGTTTTTGAAGGTGCGATGTCGTAAAGGTTTTGGATTGTGTTGATATTCCTAAGAATATCCCCAGGCAAAAGTTCTATTCTGTGGTTTCTATATCCTAAGTCAAAACCTTCTTCCTGGTCATACAGTCCAGGTTGATATTTCTTCCCCAAATCACGTGTATAGTGCATTGGGGAGTGAGAAGGCTGCCCTTTGAAAACCGCTACCGTATTTTCTACGGCATCGGTTTGATATTGCTGAATTTTGAACTTGAATTTCATCGTATTCAATTATGAAAGATGAATCAGGAATTAGGAATTAAGCGTTTCCTGAGTTGTTTTAGTTATACTACTTAAAAGTTTTTTCAATTCTTCACCATCCTTACTTATAGATTTATACGCAGCCTCATTAATATATTCAGTTGCAACCAATAAATCCAACCAATACATACTTTCTGCTGCCTCTTTATAAGCAATATACATTTTAGCAAGAAAATCCTTTTTGCTTATACCGCACAATGCTTCATTTACATTTGCTCCTATACTTGTACCTGAGCGAAGAAGTTGTTTTGACAATACATATTCTTTTTTCTCTTCACAAAGATATTTGTACAAACGGATTATACGTATAGCAAAATTTCTACTCTTTTCTTTTATTACATTATTCCCTGCCATAATATCTCTTTTTATGCTAAAGGGAGCATAACTCCTAATTCCTAATTCCTAATTCCTAACTCCTAACTCCTAATTCCTAATTCAAATAATCCTACACACCGTGTCCGAAGAATAATGCTTGAAGATTTGCTCAAAGTTGTCAATGACGTTGTCATTCGCTGCCGACGCATCACGCATCACGAAGTAGATGGGTTGCAACTTCGCAATTTCAGTGATGGTGGTTTCGTTTACTTCTGCATCGAAGCATGCAACGAGGTAGTTGTCATCTATGAAGTGAACTGTCTTACCTGCAATTTGTTTCGTCTCAATCTTTGCAGAAAGTTCAATGCCAAGGTCGAGCATCACTTGGAAGAGCAGGTCTTCATTCGTGCGGTCTGATTTTACATTTTCGTTGAAGAGTGATTGCACGCCAAATTCGCTGGGTGTGTAATAAACATCTTCCATATTTGAGGAATCAAGTTTAAGCACTCGGAAACCTGTATCCAACTTTTCATTCCTCTCTCCTAATACCTCATTCCTAATTTTGGCGCCAGCTCTGCGGATACGTTCTTTGCCTATTTCGCATATATTCTTGTAACCTGCTTTATAAGCTTCACTTTTCTCATCTGTCTTTTCTGGCAACTGCACCATAATGAACTTACGGTTCCCTCCATCTTGAGCGTTTAATTTCATTACGGCATGAGCGGTTGTTGCCGAGCCTGAGAAGAAGTCGAGAACTACAGAATCATGGGATGTATTTGAGATGTAACAAATTCTTTCGATTAAAGATACTGGTTTTGGTGTGTCAAATGGATTACTACCATTAAAACACTTCTTCACATCTTCTCTTGCAGTTTGATTATGTCCAACTTCTTCATAAGTCCATATCGTTAATGGCGTAACTCCTTGCTTTACTTCTGAAAGATAATTTTTAACTGCTGGTACACTCTTACCATCAACTCCAAACCATATCTTTCCCTCTTCATCATATCGTTTTAGAGTATCTAAACTAAATCTAGGAAAAGTACCTGAAGGTGGCCTCCAAGTTACACCATTCCTGAATGTATAAGAAAAATTTGTATCTCGACCACTTTTTGCATGAAGTGTAATTAATTTCCATGGACCTTTGGGATCATTATCTGGATTTTTATAACGTTCGTTCATCGACTCAGTTCTAGGAAGAAGATGAGGCGACCATAATTCTTTCGTCTTAGCATACGACAATATAAAATCATGGTTATCACTTAACCATCTTGCATCATTTTGCGGCGAGTACTTTTTCTGCCAAATTATATTATTTATCAAATTGTTTTCACCAAAAACTTCATCACATAGTTTTCTTAAATTCCCTTGTTCTTTATCATCAATAGAAATAAATATAACACCATCCTCCGAAAGTAAGTCTCTGGCTACTTTCAAACGAGGATAAATCATATTCAACCAATCAGTGTGGAAACGACCATTGCTTTCGGTATTTCGTTGCATAGGGTCAATCGTTTGATTACCTTCCTCATCAAACAAACCACTCGATTGTTCAAATTCTCCCTTACCTTGCGTAAAATCATCATTATAAACAAAGTCATTACCCGTATTATAAGGTGGGTCTATATAAATCATCTTCACTTTGCCAAGATAAGTTTCACGCAACACCTTCAATACATCAAGGTTATCACCTTCTATGTAAAGATTCTGCGTGTTATCAAAGTCCACACTTTCTTCACGGCAAGGGCGAAGCGTCATTGTCGTGGGCGTATTGGCAAGACGTGATGCAGCACGTTTGTCTGGCCAAGTGAACTGATAACGTTCCTCGCCATCGGCAATAATTTCGTTGCTCAACTCTGCTTGCAACTTTTCAAAGTCTATCGCCAATTCAGGTTTGCCATCTTTTCCCAATCGCTCCGTTACGCAGTTCGGAAATAGTTGAGCAATCTTTTGTATGTTGGAGCCAATCACATCGTGACTCTGCATCTTAAGTTTCTCCATTATAGTTGATTTTTAATTGAGGAATAATATACCAATTGTCCATATTTATGCATCATGACACCAAAGGAGTCACCGCTCGGTAACCGGGCGGTTTGAGCGTAGCGAATACCCCCGGATGAGTGTCAGAGAGCAGTCGCACTCTGAAAGAGTGCCCCAACACCCGGCATATCTTGTTGCTCGGGCACCCCTCCAGGGTGCTATACTTGCGTACTCCTCACCGGGGGTGCTCGCCTCGCTCGCACGCCCCGGTTACTGAGCGGAGACACCTTCGGCGTCTTAATACGCTTAGGACTATAACGATACTATTACCAAAATCTATAATTTAAAAGTTGTTGTCCTTGTACTTACCGCCTATGGTCATTATGATGATAAATAATTGCTTCATCATTCACCACATTGCTTTTTGAGTTTCTTAATCTGTTCAAAATATTCCCTCTTTCTCCGTGGCTGCTTTTCGGCAGCCATTTTTCGTTCCAGCGTGGCAATCTGAGTGCGCAACTTTGCTCGTTGGTCATCGGCGGCAATCTGTTCTTTAAGTGTATTGCCACTTTCAACCTGTATGTTTCCAATCTGTTTGACAATCCCTTCCCAAACCGCATCCAAATTCAATCCTGTCAGAGAAAGACTTGTTTCTTCGGTCTGGCGCCACGCTGAGGAAATCAATTTCGTGTGGAATATCGCAAGTTGGGTGCGTTCTTCAAACTGGAGTGCTAACACCATCTTTTGAGGAATGAGTTTGGTAAGCAACGCGATATTCTTATTGTCATACTCCTTACGTTTCAGCTGCACAGCAAGCACATAAAACTCCTTTACCTCCTCGCCAACGCCTAATGCCGGAACTGTTGCAGGCGAAACCACTGCAACAATATCGATACGCGAAATATCTGCATCGAAAGCATCACGCTGGGAAGTGTTCAAATCGAATTTAGCATAGATTGCTTTCTTGGGCAACTGCTTTTTAACTTCCGTAGTTACAGGTAAACCATACATAGTTACTTAACAACTAAGAAACAAATCAATTCAAAATCATCCAACCCACGTATTTCCTCGGTAAAAAGTGAACCTTGTGCACCACTGAGGAAAGAGTCGATATCACTTTCTTCCTTCACGTTGATGATAGAAGAAATCGCCTCGAAGAGCAAATCCGAATAGTGCTGCATATTTCGCCCGTCGCGCGTGAGTTGATTAAATGCGGAGCAGATTTCAATATCGGGCGAAGTTCTTTCTTTGCATAAGTAGCGGAACTTATCCAGCAACTCCTTGGGTGAAAGGTGATTGATGACAACCTCCTTCCCTTCCGAGATGTAAACCATATAGAAAGGGTGCAGACGATTCTTGTGGTCAATATTTACACCGTTATTCCTGTTCTTCAGCACATAGAGCACACCGGGCGGACAATCTTCAGTGGCAGGAACTACGGCATGAAGTCCGAACGGCGTATGTTCAATATTCGGATTCTCACGCATGTATGCCAACAAGTCCATGCGGAACTCGTTGAGTCCGAGGTCCATAATGCTGATGCCCGTATTCATTTCTTCAATATCCACCACTTCGCTTTGCAAGCGCTTCAACTGTTCACGGCGATATTCGAGGTCGCCCTTTTCTTCCGGCGAAATAATATTGTCGTCACCCGTACTGGTGAGTACAGACACCTTCATGCGAGCTTCCACACGCCCCTTCAAGTCGATGTATTCGTCGAGCGTGACGTTCGGCCAATAGTTCACCAACTGAATGACGTCGTTACGCGAGCCGATACGGTCAATACGTCCGAAGCGCTGAATGATGCGCACGGGGTTCCAGTGAATATCGTAGTTGATGAGGTAGTCGCAGTCTTGCAAGTTCTGACCTTCCGAGATACAGTCCGTAGCGATAAGCACGTCAATCTCATCATGGATGTGGGGATAGATGGCAGCCTTTTCTTTGGACACAGGCGAGAAGAGTGTCAGCACTTTGTTGAAGTCCATTTTCTCGCGTGCAGGCAGGCGCAACGTACTGCGTGCCTCTACTTCGCCTGAAACCAAGGCGGTGTGAAGCCCATGTCGTTCAAGTACCGGATTTGCCAAGCAGTCGTAAAGATATTCAGCCGTGTCGCTGAATGCCGTAAAGATGATGACTTTCTTGTTGTTGCCATTAATAGGAGCAGCAAACTTGTTGCGCAAATCCTCAATGAGCTGTTGCAATTTGCTGTCGTGCTCAGGCGTGATATCAGCCAACATTAGGAGCAGCAGATTCAGACTTTCCAAGTCGCGATGAAGAAATTGCTTCCACGAAATGAGGTCCATATCGTTGAGAGCAATCTTCGTTTTCTTGCCACCAATGAACATGTCCGACTCGCGGTCGTCGGCATCAAAGTTCCTTGAAATATCGTCGAACTCCATGACGAAATCTTCGTTGTGGCGAACCGACTCAATCTTCTCAAGCGTAGAACTTATCAAATTTTTAATACGACTAAGCGTCAGTCGGAAGGAATTGACCGAACTTTCAAGACGCTTGAGCAGATTGATGCTCATCAATCTGCGCAATCCCTTTTCACGTCCCGACATGCCATGACCGGCAAAATAACCGCCATCCTGCGCAACGTCCATATACTTTTCCAAGCGACTGGGCAGAATAAAGTCCGAGGGCGTATAGATGGCAAGGTTCAACTTGCTGACCACTTCGTAGATTTCGTTGTAGTTTATCGCCTTGTCGAGGTCGGTCAAATTAGGGCGACGGGAAATGGGCGTCAATCGAGCGGGAAACTTACCAATGTCCGTAGTGTCGTAATATTGTTCTATATGCCTGCGGCTACGCGCAATCGTTACACTATCCAGCACTTCGAAGAAGTCAAAGCTGAGTCGGTTCAATAGCTCTTTAGTGGTACGTTTAGTCGCTGGAAATTTAGACCATTGATTGTATGCCTTTTGCGCTTGTCGGAATATATCGTTAATGGAGGACGACGTGTTCAGTACAGAATCAATCTTGCCCGCATCTCCTTCGTACGCCAATTGAAGTTGATTTTTCAAATCGTTGAAACCATTATTGACAGGCGTAGCCGAAAGCATCAGGACTTTCGTCTTCACGCCGGCACGAATCACCTTGTTCATCAGTTGCAGGTAGCGATTCTCACGAGGATTCTCGTCGTTTTCGTCCGTTGTAATCTTACCGCCATTACGGAAATTGTGACTTTCGTCAATGACCACCAGGTCGTAGGTGCTCCAGTTGAGGAGTTCCAGGTCCTGCCCATTGCTCTTTCCGTGCTTTCGGGAAAGGTCGGTGTGAAACAGAACGTCGTAGCGCAAGCGGTCCTTGGCGATAGGATTGTTCACATAGTTGCTGCGATACGTCATCCAGTTGTCGTTCAACTTCTTGGGACAAAGCACCAAAATGTCTTTGTTGCGCTCCTGATAATATTTAATGACCGAAAGCGCCGTGAAGGTCTTACCCAAACCCACACTGTCGGCAAGAATGCAACCATTGTATTTTTCGAGTTTGTTGATGATAGCTAAACAAGCATCCTTCTGGAAATTATAGAGTTTATTCCAAACCTGACTGTTCTTGAATCCCGTTGCTTCGTTCGGCAATTCGTCTTCCGAGAGGTCGTCCAGGAACTCACGGAAGATATTGTAGAGCGTAATGAAATACAGAAAGTCGGGGGCGTTTTCCTTATAGACATTCGTGATGTTGTCCAACACCTTGTCCGTTACCACCTGCATTTTGGCAGTGTCGTTCCACACTTGCTCAAACACATCGAGATATTGCTTTGAGAAAGGGGCGGAGAATTTATTAATCATCGTATAGGCATTGTCGCCACGTTCACACCCCAACTCTACGGTGGTAAATCCGGTGATGGGCATGTAAGCTTTGTCATCAACCGTTGCAAAGCCCATCATGTTTTCGCCTGTACGATTACTTTTGAAGCATGCCTTTTGGCGTATCCAGTCGGCACACTCCTTGGCAATCGCCTTTTGAGACAGTTCGTTGCGAAGTTTGATTTCAAATTCCGAACCGTAAAGACTGCGTTCACGGTTGAGGCGCGGAATATAGAACTCACGCTTCTGCTTGCTCGCCTTCTCTGTGATAAAAGTAGGGGACGTAAAAATAAAGCGCAACTCTTCGATGTTCTTCAGTTGCGCTTTCAATTCTTCAAACGCATAAATAGAGAAGCAAGATGCCGCAATGGCTATCTTACTGCCCTTGCGTATCTCTGCAACAAAATCCTCTTTCAGCGTTTTGTTTGTGTTATCAATAAACTCCATACGTTCACCATTCCGTTTTAGCAGGTTCTGCTGGAGGCTTCTGAGTCACTGCGAATCGCAGATTTTTGATTTTTTTTAAGACACAAAAAAAGACGTGAAGCCCAGCACTGTCGCTCGCTTCACGGTTTAAAGGCCTTCGCATTGCCCTGTAAGTCGAAACGAGCAACGCCGAAAGCCCCACGCCGATATGTTACCATACACCTAACATGCACCCTACTCTTCTTGGCATACGGATACACCAAGGGCTGTTGGCACAGTTAGGGTATGTATATAACACACCACGGGGCATTCACCGCTGCTTTGTTTTTGACTTACAGTTAATGAAGTTGCGAAGTTCTTAAACCGTCAAAACCAAAGCGTAGTCAACGCCTTTTCATATGTCATGTCCCACCCTCCCGTTTTTCGTTAAAGAAAAACCAACGGCGTAGGACGATGCAACAACAGTGCACTACAATATAAAAATGTAATCATCACCTGCTGCACATTTGCAAAGTTACGTATTTATTTTGTATAGTAGAACGTTCAAAACGTGTTTTTTAGAGGATAGAGTTGAGAGAGTACAAAGTACCATCCGGATAGTGCGAGCAAGGCTCGCGAAAGTCTATGAAGTGTGAGAACAAACAAAGCTATTGTTTGTAGCAGGAATATGTATTTTGAGGTTATAAGGTCGCTTCGCTTGTGAGGTTTTAAAGTGAGGTTGTGAGGTTTTAAGGTTTTAAGGTCATAAGGTCATAAGGTCATAAGGCTATGCAGCGTGCAAGCCAGCGTTCGAGTCAAACCATCTTGTCTACTATTCTTAGGTTATAAGGTTGTGAGGTCGCTTCGCTTGTGAGGTTTTAAGGTAACCAATCCGGATGGTCTCTCATTTATTCGCTTACGCTCATCAGCTACTCAGTCTCATTTCTGATTTATTCGCTCATGCTCAGCAGCTACGTAGTCTCCTTTTTCCGCATGGCTATTTCTCCTTTCTCCTTTTTCCTTTTTTATCGCTTGTTTACTAAAAGTTGACAAAATCGCTTTGTCAACATTTTTAACATCCCTTAACACTGCTCAAAAAGTAAAAAAGTTTAAAACTTTAACTTCTGTTAAGAAAAACTTAGGAAGTTTAACGAATTTTTTTGGAAAATCGAGCAAATTTTTTCTTCTTAAAAAGAAAAACGTTTTACTTAAAAAGAAAAATTTCCTACTTAAAAGGAAGAAAAACCTTCTTCAAAGGAAGTTTTCAGGAGAAAGGTCACAAAAAAAGGAGGGCTGCAGTGCCCTCCTCAACTTTTATGCAAATATACATCATTTTTCAGCAAAATCCAAATCTGCATTTCGCGCCATTTTTACGAAAGTTAACAGTTTCGCACCCCCTTTTGCTATTTCATAACTTACAAAAAGGGCGATTTTTGCAACCCCAATTTTTGGCGCAAAAATTGAAATGCACGAAAACAACTAAACGGAAAATTACGGGAGCGTATATTACGAGATGAGATTGTGGGAGTTGGGAGTACAGCGTCAATTTCTATCCGGACGGTGCGAGCATGCTCGCAGAAAGTCTTTGTAATATATTGATTTTTTATTGTCAACGTGATTATACTGATTACACTGTTTTGCTGTAAAGGACATGAAAATCTGTTGTTTTTTTATTATCAACGTGATTATCCGGATGGTGCGACCATGCTCGCGAAAGTCTGTGAAAGTCTGAGTTGTCTGTGTGAAAAAACAAAGCAGTTTTTTTCGTAGGAATATGCAATGTGGGGAGACGTCTCTATTGGGTAGGTTGTTCAAAATTGTATAAACAATAGAGTATGTTTGGGGGCTTCAATAACCATCCGTACATGATTTACACATGACGCTGAAGGCGTCACCGCTCAATAATCCCGGGTACACGTCAGTGCACCCGGGGTGTTCATACGTGGGAATGTGCACCCTGAATGGGTACCCCAACCCTTTACGATTCATTACTTGTTGCTGGGGCACCTCTTCAAGGTGCACATCCCTGCTTGGTTGTGCCGGGGGTATTCGCTTTGCTCAAACGCCCCGGTTAATAAGCGGAGACGCCTTCAGCGTCTTTTTTGCCATCCGGATGTTTATTATTATCAACGTGATTATACACTGCTTTACTGTGCAGGACAAGGATATTGATTTTTTTTTATCAACGTGATTATCCGGATGGTGCGAGCATGCCGCGAAAGTCTGTGAAAGTTCTGAGTTGTCTGTGTGAAAAAACAAAGCAGTTTTTTGTCGTAGGAATACGCAATGTGAGGGGACGTTGTGTCATAACGAGCAACTTGTTGCGTTACTCCACAATTTCGGATTTGGCCATATACTTCAGTACACACCCTTCATCCTCAATTTCGGCCCTCGCATTTTGCTCACTCTTACACAACTTGAGAGGGTGTGCCAAAATTTGCATTTTGACACACCCTCTACTTTTATATCTGTCTAAGAGATTTTATTTGCTATAAGTTATTCAGCATCCTGCTGTGCATTTTCAGCAATCAACTTGTTTTGCAAATCACCAGGAACGAGTTCGTATGAAGCAAACTTCATGATGAACGAAGCACGACCACCTGTGATTGAGCTAAGCATTGTTGAATAAGTTGACATTTCCTTAAGAGGCACCTTAGCCTGGAGCTTTTCGTAGCCATTTTCAGAACTCATTCCGACAATCATACCACGACGTCCCTGGAGGTCGCTCATCACATCGCCCATCTTTTCTGCAGGTACGAATACTTCAACATCATAAATTGGTTCGAGTACCTTAGGACCGGCTTCGCGGAAAGCCTGACTGAAGGCATTTCGACCTGCGAGCATAAATGAAAGTTCGTTTGAATCAACGGGGTGCATCTTACCATCGTAAACCACTACGCGTACGTCGCGAGCATATGAACCAGTGAGCGGACCTTGCTCCATGCGGCTCATGATACCCTTGAGGATTGCAGGCATGAATCGAGTATCGATTGCACCACCAACGACGCTGTTGATGAACACCAACTTTCCTCCCCAATCGAGCTGCACTTCTTCCTTACCCTTGATATTCACGCGGATTTCCTGACCGCCAAGGTTGTAACTTACGGGATCGGGCATACCATCGTGGTAGGGTTCAACGATGAGATGTACTTCGCCAAACTGTCCGGCACCGCCCGACTGCTTCTTGTGGCGATAGTCTGCACGTGCAGACTTCGTAATCGTTTCGCGATAAGGAATGCGCTGCTGATAGAATTCGACCTGAATCTTATCGATATTTTCAAGACGCCACTTCAATGTGCGGAGGTGGAATTCGCCCTGACCGTGTACGAGGATTTGACGCAATTCCTTGCTCTGTTCAACTTCCCATGTGGGGTCTTCCTGACGCATACGTGTGAGCGCAGTCATCATCTTTTCAGTGTCGGATTCGTTAATGGGGCGGATTGCACGCGTATATTTAGCGTTGGGGTATTTGATGAAGTTGAAGCGGTTGTCACAGTCCTTTGCATTAAGTGTGTTGCCGGTGCGTACGTCCTTGAGCTTCACTGTACAACCGATATCTCCAGCTGAGAGCTGCTCTACCTTTTCGCGATTTGCTCCTGAGCACACGAAAAGCTGTGCCATGCGTTCCTTCGAACCGCGGTCAGCGTTTGTCAAGTCGTCGCCTTCTTTGAGCACACCGCTCATCACCTTAAAGTATTGTACTTCACCGATATGTGGTTCAACGCCTGTCTTGAAGAAATAAACAGAAGTGGGTGCGTCAACAATGGGCTTCACTTCTTCTCCACGTGTATTGAACACAGCCGGCATTTCGTCAACATGAGGCACTACATTGCCAAGGAATTCCATCAAGCGGCCTACGCCCATGTCGCGACCTGCGCACACGCAGAATACGGGGAAGATAGAGCGTGTCACCAGACCCTTGCGGATACCTTCGCGCATTTCGTCTTCAGTGAGATATTCTGTTTCGAAGAATTTTTCCATCAAAGCTTCGTCGTTTTCAGCAGCTGCTTCAACGAGCGCCTTGTGTAATTCTTCAGCCTTAGCCTTTTCGCTTTCGGGGATATCTTCGATAGTAGGTTCGCCGCCCTCAGCAGCCCATGTCAACTTCTTCATCAAAATGATATCAATGATTGAGTTGAAATTGCTACCGGGATTTAATGGATACTGTACGGGAACCACCTTTGTACCATAAATAGTTTGAAGATCCTCAAGAATCTTGTCGTAATCACACTTGTCATCATCCAATTGGTTTACCAAGAAAATGACGGGTTTCTGCAATTTTTCGGTATAGCGGAAATGGTTCTGCGTACCTACTTCGGGACCGAACTGACCGTTGATGAGCAATACGGCAGTATCCGTTACGTTGAGGGCTGTCAGCGCTGCTCCTACAAAGTCGTCGGAACCCGGACAGTCAATAATATTAAGCTTGCGACCCTTCCATTCTGTGTGGAACACTGTTGAGAACACAGAGTAACCATAATCCTGCTCAACAGGGAAATAGTCGCTCACGGTGTTCTTCTGCGTGATGCGTCCGCGTCTGCTAATCTGACCACTATGAAAAAGGAGAGCTTCTGTCAAAGTGGTCTTACCCGATCCGTCATTGCCAAGCAAAGCAATGTTCTTAATTTCTTGAGAATTGTAAACTTTCATGGTATTGATAGTACAATTAAAGTGAGTAAATCTTGGTTGACTATTATGCAAAATCAGCGAATCAAAGCGATGCTCTTCAGCACTGCTTTTGCAAAACGAGCGCAATTTATGTATTTATTTAAACCTTACAAAATTCTTTTTGTATGTTTTGCAACATAGAGCGCGCAAATTTCATGTATTACGATTACGCAGACAATTAATCATAAATTGAAGAAAACAACAAATCAAAATTCGAATATTTGTAAAAAAAAATAAAAAACATTTACATTGTATCACTCACAATAAATTTTATTTGTAACTTCGCTACGTGAAATTAACTTTAATCTTATTAAGTAAATGAAAAAGACAATTTTGGTAACCGGTGGTACTGGTTTTATTGGTTCACACACTACAGTTGAACTTCAAGCAGCAGGTTACGATGTAGTAATCATCGACAACCTCTCAAACTCTAAGGCTGACGTTGTTGACGGCATCGAAAAAATTTCGGGCATCCGTCCTGCTTTTGAAGAAGTGGACTGCTGCGATTTTGCAGGTCTTGAAGCTGTGTTCCAGAAGTATCCCGCAATCGAAGGTATCATTCACTTTGCTGCGTCAAAGGCAGTAGGCGAAAGTGTTGAAAAGCCTTTGAAGTACTACGAAAACAATATCGTTTCGCTCATCAACCTCCTCAAGTTGATGCCTAAGTACGACGTTAAGGGTATCATCTTCTCTTCAAGCTGCACAGTTTACGGTCAGCCCGATCCCGAAAACCTCCCCGTTACTGAAAACGCTCCCCTTAAGCAGGCTGAAAGCCCCTATGGCAACACGAAGGCTATCAACGAAGAAATCGTTCAGGACTTCGTGAAGAGTGGTGCTCCCATCTCAGCGATCCTCCTTCGCTACTTCAACCCCATCGGCGCTCACCCCTCTGCAATCATCGGCGAAATGCCCAATGGTGTGCCCGCTAACTTGATTCCTTACCTCACACAGACTGCTATCGGTATCCGCGAATGCCTCTCTGTATTCGGTGACGATTATGACACTCCTGACGGCTCTTGCATCCGCGACTTCATCTACGTAATCGACTTGGCTAAGGCTCACGTTTGCGCAATGGAACGCATCCTCAATGGCAAGAACGAAGAACCCGTTGAAATCTACAACGTTGGTACAGGTAAGGGCGTAACAGTGTTCGAACTCATCAACACATTCGAAAAGTGCACAGGCGTGAAGTTGAACTACAAGGTGGTTGCTCGTCGTCCCGGTGACATCGAAAAGGTTTGGGGTAACGTTGACAAGGCAAACCAGAAGCTCGGTTGGAAGGCTGTTCACACACTTGAAGACTCACTCAGCACAGCTTGGAAGTGGCAGCTCGAACTCCGCGAACGCGGCATCATGTAATATGAACATCCTTTTCTAAAAATTAGAAAGGAGAAAGGAGAAAGGAGAAAGACCGTGCGGTACATTAACGCGTCAGCCATTTCTCCTTTTTCCTTTCTTTTTAGTAAAAACCAGAGGATTTGCGGAACTATGGGAAGGACGCATGCACTTTGCTTGGCGATGAATCTCGATTGAGGGAAGGACGCACGGCGTGCGTCCATACGAGACAAGCGGACAGAGACTCTGCGCGAATCAAGCATAAAAACACTCCGCACGACTCAAGCAGAACCACGCTCCGCAAGGCATTTATTCGCCGTTGGCTCATCAGCTGCGCAGTCTCCTCTCTCATTTCTCCTTTCTCCTCTCTCCTTTCTCATTTCAAAACTATGTACACAAATCCCTACCCCAATCACCCCTCGCCCTGCTACATCCTTGAAGAAGAGAAGTTGCGCCGTAACCTCTCGCTCATCAAGAGCATAGCCGACCGAGCAGGTGTGGAATTTATCTTGGCGTTTAAGGCATTTGCACTTTGGAAGACATTCCCCATTTTCCGCGAATATATCACCCACACTACGGCATCGTCGCTCTACGAAGCACGTTTGGCATTTGAAGAATTTGATTCGAAAGCACACACTTATTCGCCTGCTTACGAAGATGATACGTTCGACGAAATAGTGCAATGTTCCAGCCACATTTCATTCAACTCGCTTAGCCAATTTGAGCGTTTTGCCGCTCGCGCAAAGAACGTGTCGTGCGGCGTGCGCATCAATCCTGAGTACAGCGAAATTGAAACCGACCTCTACAATCCTTGTGCACCCGGTTCACGCTTCGGAGTCTTGGCAAAGGACCTACCTGCAGAACTTCCCGCACAGATAGAGGGGTTCCATTGCCACTGCCACTGCGAAAGTTCATCGTATGCTTTGGAAAACACCTTGTACCACATTGAAGAGAAATTTGGCGCATGGTTACCCAAAATCAAATGGTTGAACCTTGGCGGCGGACACTTGGTGACACGAGCAGATTACGATGTTGAACACCTCATTGGATTACTTCAAAACTTCCGCGCGAAATATCCCAACCTGCAAATCATCCTCGAACCCGGAAGCGCCTTTGCTTGGCAAACAGGTCCGCTTGTATCAAAGGTTGTGGACATCGTAGAAAATCACGGCATCAAAACCGCTATTCTCAATGTGTCTTTCACCTGCCACATGCCAGACTGTCTCGAAATGCCCTACTGGCCTAAAGTAAGAAATGCCGAAACTCTCGAGGGCGAAGATGCAGCAGGACATGAAACCGAAGCATGCGTATATCGCCTCGGCGGAAACTCTTGTCTCTCGGGCGACTTCATGGGATACTGGCGCTTCAATCGTTCACTTGAAGTGGGCGACACCATTATCTTTGAGGACATGATTCACTACACGACGGTGAAGACCAACATGTTCAACGGCATCCACCACCCCTCGCTGGCGTTGCTACGCACAGACGGAACGCTCGAAGTGCTTCGAAATTATCAGTACGAAGATTATCGAGATAGAATGGACTAAATTGAAATATTTGATACACAAGTAGACGAGTTATTAGGTACGAGGAACTGCGAAGCTGATGAGCGTAAGCGAATAAACAAGATGATTAGACTCGAACGCTAGTTTGCACACTGCATAACCTTAAGACCTTATAACCTTAAAACCTCATAACCTTAATTTAGTAGACGAGTTTTTAGGTATGAGTAGACGAAATAGTCAGACTCGTTCGGAGGCTTGCACGCTGCATAGCCTCATAACCTTATTACCTCGCAACCTTAAAACCTCAAAACCTCACAACCTTAATTATGAAAGAAACCAATCTTCCTGAAAACGCCTTTCGTGAATTGCGCGAGGGCGAAGAGTATCAGCCGCTGATGGAAGCAGGAAAGCAGTATCGCGAAGTAACACCATGGTCAATCACATGGGGTATTCTGATGGCGATTCTCTTTTCTGCTGCTACAGCGTACTTAGGACTTAAAGTAGGTCAAGTGTTCGAAGCAGCCATCCCCATCACGATTATTGCCGTAGGTGTGGCAGGCGCAACGCATCGCAAGGACCCCATGGGCGAAAATGTCATCATTCAGAGCATCGGTGCTTGTTCGGGCATGATTGTGGCAGGTGCGATTTTCACACTCCCCGCCCTCTACATCCTTCAACACACACATCCTGAAATCACCGTTAATTTCCTTTGGATTTTCTTGGCATCCCTGCTCGGTGGTGCACTCGGCATCCTCTTGCTCATCCCCTTCCGCAAGTATTTCGTGAAGGAAATGCACGGCAAGTATCCCTTCCCCGAAGCTACAGCCTCTACGCAAATCCTCCTCTCGGGCGAGAAGAGTGGCAGCAGTGCCAAGCCCCTGCTCGTAGCAGGTTTGATTGGCGGTCTCTACGACTTTGCCGTTGCCACCTTCGGACTTTGGAACGAAAACTTCACCAGCCGCTGCTGCGAACTCGGTAGCACCATTGCCGACAAGGCGAAGCTGGTGTTCTCCTGCAACACGAGCGCTGCACTCCTCGGTATGGGGTTCATTGTGGGTTTGAAGTATGCTACAATTATTTGTGCCGGTTCTGCCCTCGTTTGGTGGGGCATCGTACCTGCTATTTCGCTCCTCTTCCCCGACCTTGAAGTTGCAAACGGAGTTGCGGCTGGCAATGCCAGTGCGGAACAAATCTTCGGCTATGCCAAGAGCATCGGTATCGGTGCCATCGCTATGGCGGGCATCATCGGTGTAGTAAAGAGTTGGAGCGTGATTAAAAGCGCCTTTGCCTTGATTGGCAAGATTTCGAAGGGCAGCGGTCAGCAGACCGAAGAAGTGCGCACTCAGCGAGACCTCTCAATGAAAATTATCGCCATCGGTACGCTCCTCACCATCCTCGTTACTACCGTATTCTTCTTCGTGGGTCCCATGGAAGGCAACCTACTCTTCACCATCGTGGGCATCTTGATTGTGGCAGTCATCGCCTTTCTCTTCACTACGGTTGCGGCTAATGCCATTGCCATCGTCGGTTCGAATCCCGTAAGCGGTATGACGCTCATGACGCTCATCCTCTCCAGCATCATCATGATGCTCGTTGGCCTGAACGGCACGCACGGTATGGTGGCAGCGTTGATTATGGGTGGTGTGGTTTGTACGGCACTCTCCAGCGCCGGTGCGTTCATCACCGACCTCAAGATTGGTTACTGGCTCGGTAGTACGCCTAAGTATCAGGAAACATACAAGTTCATCGGTGTGCTCGTGAGTGCAGCTACTGTAGGCGGCGTAATTATGATTCTGCAAAAGGTGTATGGTTTCACTCCCGACAATGCCGACGTGATGGCTGCTCCTCAGGCACGCGCAATGGCAGGCGTTATCGAACCCCTCATGTCGGGCGAAGGTGCGCCCTGGTTGCTCTACGGCATCGGTGCTGCCATTTCGTTGGTGCTCAATTTCTGCGGCATTCCTGCCTTGGCATTCGCATTAGGTATGTTCATTCCCTTGCAACTCAACTTGCCCCTCATCGTGGGTGGCGCTATCAACTGGTTTGTAGGTTCGCGCACGAAGGACGAAAAGGTGAACAACGCACGTATTGAAAAGGGCACGCTGCTCGCTTCGGGCTTCATTGCCGGTGGCGCCTTGATGGGCGTGGCGAGTGCAGCCTTGCAGTTTGGCGGCATCAAGTTCGACAACAGCGCGTGGTTGGCAAATCCCTCAAGCGAATTACTGAGTCTTGCGTGCTACCTCCTCCTCATCTGCTACCTCATCAAAGCAACTTGTAAGAAGTAACGGTTCATGCTTACGAAGAATCAAATTAAATACTTCACCGCTTTGTCGAAGAAGAAATTCAGAGACGAAGAAGGCGTATTCCTTGCAGAAGGCGCGAAAGTAGTGGGAGACATTCTCCCCTACTTCCGTTGCCGTATGCTTTGCGCCACGAAGGACTACCTTGTGCAGCACCTGCAACTGCAGGCCGACGAAGTGATTGAAATCACCGAAGCCGAACTCCTGAAGTGCTCGCAACTGAAGACGCCGCGCGATGTCGTTGCGGTGTTCGAAAAACCAGCAGCGCAAACGATTAATGCAGCAACCGTAAACAGCGAACTCTGCCTCATGCTCGACGGAGTGCAGGACCCCGGTAACCTCGGCACCATCATCCGCCTGGCTGACTGGTTTGGCATCCACCACGTTGTGTGCTCAGAAGACACTGCCGACGCTTTTGCACCAAAGGTGATTCAGGCAACGATGGGCGCCATTACGCGTGTGGCGATTCACTACATGAACCTCACGGATTTCCTCACTACACTGCCCACCGACGTGCCCATCTACGGCACCTTCCTCGAAGGCGATAACATTTACGAAAAGGCACTCACCCCCAACGGCCTACTCATCATGGGCAACGAAGGCAAAGGCATCCGCCCCGAGACGCAGCGCTTCGTAAACCAAAAACTCTTCATTCCGCCCCACCCCGTTGGATGCGAAACTTCTGAAAGCCTGAACGTGGCCATCGCCACCGCCATCTGCTGCGCAGAATTCAGACGGCAGTTGCACTGCGGAAAAGGTTAATAAATAAAACTAACTCAGACTTAATTAATTCAAGTATCGCAAGTGCTCAACTTGTAAGGTTATAAGGTTGTAAGGTTATAAGGTCGCTTCGCTCGCGAGGTTTTAAGGTTGCAAGGTTATAAGGTTGTAAGATTTACCATTCGTGATGCTTCTTAATTCGTTTATATAAACAGTCTGGATAGCCCTCAAAACCTTAAAACGTAGCGACCTAACAACCTCATAACCTGACACAACTGAAGTTTGCGAAAGTTGAGTACAATAAAAAAACTTCACTCACACAAAGAAGTCAACAGGAAAAGATGATTGCTATCCCTCTACTCATCGGAATTATATCATACCTACTGCTCTACTTCATGAAATGGCGTTACTATCGTTTAGACAACCAAACGGCATTTCATGAAGCAGAGGCACTTCCTTATACTTCAAAAATAACCATCGTAATCCCTGCCTCCAATCAGGCACAGCAACTGGAGCAGTTAATCGCACGCTTGCTCGAACAAAACTATAAAGGGGGAATCGAAATTATAGTTGTTCTCTATGCCAATACGGACAACACTTTGGATTTGCTCAAAAAATTAGAGTACGACTATCGCAACATTCGCCACACCACTGTCCCCGGTTCGGCTCACTTCATAGACTTAAGGAAATTGGCTATTACGATAGGAATCAAATCGGTGCGCACAGAATGGTTTGCACTCCTCGACCCGCAATTTATCCCCTCAAACACGGACTGGTTAACTTCGTTAAGCTGCCACATCCGAGAAGATTTTGACTTGATTATTGGCTACGAAAATTTTGCAACAGAAGACAACACAGGCACAACGCTCCGATACACGATACACCAGAACTTTCTAAACTTAAAGAGAAAACACATTCCTGCGCTTGGAAATTTCAGCAACTTCATAGTCCGTAAAAATGCCCTCGACCTCAATGAGCTCTACGATGTAAGAAGTCTGCAATTCACGCTCGGAAGTATTTCCAATCTTTTACAGCCCCTGTTCCGCAAGAACACAGAAATAGTCTGCACGCAATCCCAAGCGGCAGGAATGCAGCTAACATCAACAATTGAAATCAATGACCTCAAAACAAGGCTCGCAGTCGAACAAGAGTTGCTAACGGAGACGAGCTTCAACAAGAAAATCTTGAAATTTGTTCAAGCCTCACTCATATATATATATATATTAATAACTATTTTCTATGGAGTGGCTGCAACCTTGTTTGCTTTGACCTTATACGATGCGCTTGCGCTGCCCTCTTTCCTTGCACACTTTGCAACACCTCTCTCTATCACAAACAACATTATCATCTGTACCACATCTTTCCTGCTGCAACTGTGCTTAATCACTTATCCCATTGCGACATTAAGGAAAACATTCAAGCATTTTGGCATTCACATTCATATTATAAATCTATTGATTTTGCCAATTACACTTCCCATAAATGAACTATTCTACAAAATAAAAAGTTTATTTTTGAAAAATAAGTATAGAAGAAAGCTGTAATCTGCAAAAAATGAAGCATCACAATTCGTCAAAATAAAAAAAAATTGTAACTTTGCGCTCGCTATGGAATGTATGGATTTATTAAAAATAAACCTGACGAAGGTAACAAGCGAAGGCACCAACTTGTCGTTCGACCTTCATGACGACTTCTTTCAACACTTAGAACAGGAAGAAATTAAAGCTGGAAACATCCACCTCGATTTAAGCGTAAGAGAAGCTGCAGGCGAAACTTTTATCTTTAAGTTCAACATTCGTGGCACAGTCATTGTCGAATGCGACCGCTGTCTCGATGACCTGGCCCTTGACGTTGATGTAGAAGAAACCATCAAAGTAAGATACGATGATGAATCCGACTCTTCTGCCGACGACATTAAATTCATCTCCAAGAACACAACAACGTACGACGCTTCTTGGGACGTCTACGAAATCGTAGAACTTGCACTTCCGTTTCAGCGCACACACGCTATAGAGGATTGCAATGAGGACATGCTTAATCACATTTGCTATGATGACACTGAGGAAGACGAAATTGACTAACCAACAATTCTGACCTCAAAACTAAATTCACTTAATTAATTTAAACTTTTTAAATTTATAAAACAAAATGGCACATCCTAAAAGAAGACAGTCAAAGACTAGAACTCTCAAGCGTCGTACACACGATAAGGCAACAGCTCCTACGCTCGCAATTTGCCCTAACTGCGGTGGTTGGCACATCTATCACACAGTATGTCCCTCATGCGGATACTATCGTGGTAAGCTCGCTATCGTAATGGACGAAGTAGCAGAGTAATCTACATTCTTAATCAGGAGTTAAAAGTCAAAAGTCAACATCCCTGCTTTGTCCTCACAAAGTACATCTAACTTTTCACTTTTAACTCCCTATTTTTTTCATATAGAGATATTCATTTGTCTCCAACCTTTCTTAAACTCACTATGGAAAAGATTAATGCAGTCATAACAGGTGTCGGTGGTTTCGTTCCTGAGTACGTACTCTCGAACGATGAATTGTCGCGTATGGTAGATACGAACGATGAGTGGATCATGACACGCATCGGTATCAAAGAACGCCGTCTCCTCAACGAAGAAGGACTTGGCACCAGCTATATGGCACGCAAAGCCGTAAAGCAACTTCTCGCAAAAACAGGTACTGACCCATTGGAAGTAGATTGCATTATTGTAGCTACTTCTACGCCCGACTTTCACTTTCCTTCAACAGCAAGCATCGTTTTGGGTCGCGTGGGCATGAAGAATGCACATGCTATCGACATGCAGGCTGCTTGTTGCGGTTTTCTCTACGCAATGGACACAGCAGCAAGTTTAGTGCAGAGCGGACGCTACAAGAAGGTAGTCGTTTGTGGTGCCGACAAGATGTCGAGCGCTGTTGACTACACAGACCGCGCTACATGTCCCATCTTCGGCGATGGCGCAGCAGCTGTACTTGTAGAACCTACAACAGAAGAGTTTGGCTGGTTGGACTCATATCTCCGCACCGATGGTCTCGGACTCCCCTACCTCTGCATGAAGGCGGGCGGTTCGGTTTGTCCTCCTTCACACTACACCATCGAACACCGCATGCACTTTGTACATCAAGAAGGTAAAACGGTATTTAAGTTTGCCGTTACAAACATGACCGACGCTTGTACAAAGATTGCTGAGCGCAACAACCTCACGAAGGAAAACATCGCTTGGGTGCTTCCTCACCAGGCTAACGTGCGCATCATCGAAGCCGTTTCTGCACGCCTCGAAGTAGCGCCCGAAAAGGTGATGATGAACATCCAGAAATATGGTAACACTTCTGCAGCATCGCTCCCCCTTGCTTTGTGGGACTATGAAAAGCAATTGAAGAAGGGAGACAACCTCGTGCTTACGGCATTCGGCGCTGGTTTCACGTGGGGTGCAGCATATCTCAAGTGGGGCTATGATGGAAAATAAACCCAACCACAAGGCGGGATTTGTCAACATCGTTGGTAATCCCAACGTGGGCAAAAGCACATTGATGAACCTCCTCATGGGTGAGCGCATTTCTATCGCGACCTTCAAAGCACAGACTACGCGACACCGTATCATGGGTATCATCAATTCAGAGGACGCACAGATTGTCTTCTCCGACACTCCGGGAGTATTGAAACCCAACTACAAACTCCAGGAATCCATGCTTGCCTTCTCAGAATCAGCCCTTCAAGACGCTGACGTGTTGCTCTACGTGACTGACGTCATTGAGCAACCCGACAAGAACATCGAATTTCTTGAAAAGGTACAGAAACTCAACGTCCCCATTCTGCTACTCATTAATAAGATTGACCTTTCCGACCAACAAAAGTTGGAAACACTCGTTACTGAATGGAAGAAGTTCCTCCCCACAGCGGAAATCTTCCCCATTTCAGCGCAAGCAAAGTTCAACGTTAACAATGTACTCAAGCGCATCAAGGAATTAATCCCCCTTTCACCTCCTTATTTTGAGAAGGACCAATGGACGGATAAACCTGCACGTTTCTTCGTGACAGAAATCATTCGTGAAAAAATCCTCCTTTATTACGATAAGGAAATTCCCTACTCCGTTGAAGTTGTCGTTGAGCAATTCAAGGAGAGCGACAAGAGCATCCACATCAATGCTATTATCTATGTTGAGCGCGATTCACAAAAGGGAATTATCATCGGACACAAGGGAGTTGCCTTGAAAAAAGTCAGCACCGAAGCACGCAAGACGCTTGAGAAATTCTTCCAAAAAAGCATTTACCTCGAAGTCTTCGTTAAGGTTGACAAGGACTGGCGAAACTCAGCGAAGCGTTTGGAAAGCTACGGCTACTCGCACGAATAATTGATTAGGTTATAAGGTTATAAGATTATGGGAGTTCCGCCTTACGGGTCATAAGCACCCAACAAAAATTCTGAGACCTCAACTTCGTAAAGACCTCATAGACTTGAACCCCTCATGACCTAAAAAACCTAAGACTAAAAACTTCACAATCCTAAAACCTCACAACCTAATATATGGCATTAGTTGCAATCGTAGGCCGCCCCAACGTAGGCAAATCTACACTCTTCAACCGCCTTACAGGCACGCGCTCCGCAATCGTTTCGGACGAAGCAGGCACAACGCGCGACCGCCAATATGGCAAGGTAGAATGGTGTCAGCGCGAATTCTCTGTAGTTGACACAGGCGGATGGGTCGTTAATAGCGACGACATCTTTGAAGAAGAAATCCGCAAGCAAGTAAAACTTGCCACAGAAGAAGCCGACCTCATCCTCTTTGTCGTTGACAACAAAAACGGCGTGACAGACCTTGACGAACAAGTAGCAAGCATCTTGCGCCGTACAAAAAACATACCCATCATTCTTTGCGCTAACAAGACGGATAGCAACGAAGACAGATACGTATCAGCAGAATTTTATAGTTTAGGACTCGGCGATCCCTATTGCATCAGCGCAGCAACCGGTTCAGGAACGGGCGACTTGCTCGACCTTATTGTTGAAAAGTTAGGTCCTGAGCGTACAATCGAAGGCGTAGAAGAAAATGTGCCCAAATTTGCCATCGTAGGTCGCCCTAACGCAGGTAAGTCAAGTTTGATTAACGCCTTTATCGGCGAAGATCGCCACATCGTTACCGACATTGCCGGCACAACACGCGACTCTATCCTTACGCGCTACGACAAATTTGGTTTCGACTTCTACCTCGTTGATACTGCCGGTATACGTAAGAAAAACAAGGTGACAGAAGACCTTGAGTTCTACTCCGTAATGCGATCCATCCGCTCTATCGAAAACTCCGATGTATGCATCCTTCTCATCGATGCAACACGCGGTATTGAGAGTCAGGACATGAACATCTTCCAGCTCATCCAGAAGAACTATAAGAGCCTTATTGTTGTAGTCAACAAATGGGACACTGTAGAAGACAAGTCGCAAAAGGTGATTTCGCACTTCGAAGACACCATTCGCGAACGCATGGCACCTTTCAAGGACTTCCCCATCATCTTTGGTTCTGCACTTACTAAGCAGCGCATCTTTAAAGTACTCGAAACGGCAAAGGATGTTTATCTCAACCGCAAGCGTAAGGTTGCTACTCACAAACTGAACGAAGAACTCCTGCCCCTCATTGAGGCATATCCTCCACCATCAATCAAGGGTAAGTACATTAAAATCAAGTATTGCGCGCAGATTCCCAACACGCAGATACCTTCATTCGTATTCTACTGCAACCTGCCACAATATGTTAAGGAACCCTACAAGCGCTTCCTCGAAAACAAGATTCGAGAACGTTGGGATTTCTCCGGAACGCCTATCAACATCTTCATCCGACAGAAATAATCACGCTCATATCTCAATGAAGATTTTAATAAACAATTTAAGAAACGCCCTTACATTCTTCTTTTTGGGAGGATGTATAGGGTGTTTCTCTTTCTTCACATCTTGCGCTGAAAGTAGTGAACCGACGTCCAATCAACATGCACCCAGTGTTGACGAAATCAAGCATATTTACAACCACTACATCCAAGGGCAATACAGCGATCTTGTGAACCACATTGCATCATGCGATGGAAAACCACGCTTCTACAAAGAACAAATCATCAACATCTATCGCACACAATCACAGCTACGGAAAGAGCAATATGGTGAAATTGACTCCATCAGTGTCCAAAGAATAGAAGTAAGTCCTCACACACACCATGCTAAAGCATACATTCTTCACCACTATACCAAAGCACCACGCGAAGAAGTGCTACTGCAAATGGTGTATCATAAAAACAAGTGGATGATAAAATAGCAGCATAATAAAACAGGAGTTTATCCCGACAAATAGGATAAACTCCTGTTTTATTGTGCTATTTAACACTGAATATACACTTAATCATCAAGAAATTCAGAAACTTATTAAAGTTAGTTTGGTTATACCGACATTTTTTTTAACTTTGCGTTTTCAAATTAAACTATCAGGTATCATTTTTCGATAAAGTAGAAGATTTCTTTAATAGTCTACAAAACTACTTTTCCACAAAACACAAAAAAATTGATAGTTCAAATTTAATAACCCAAACACACTAAACTTATGACTGCTGATATTTCAATGATAAAGGCTTTTTATGCCACTTTGTCGCAAAAGGTTGAAAGCGCAAAGGCTGCGCTCGGACATCCACTCACACTTTCAGAAAAACTGCTCCACGCCCACCGTTCATCGACTATCGATGATGCAGCTACGTATGCAAACTATCGCCCCGACCGCGTGGCGATGCAGGACGCTACGGCACAGATGGCGGTGCTCCAGTTTATGAATGCAGGCAAGGACAGCACTGCTGTGCCCACAACCATCCACTGCGACCACCTTATCTGCGCTGAAAAGGGAGCACACTGCGACCTAAGTACAGCTTGCACCACGAATGCCGAAGTGTACGACTTCCTCCGCTCTGCTGCTGCTCGCTACAACATGGGATTCTGGTCGCCCGGCGCTGGTATCATCCACCAGGTGGTGCTCGAAAATTATGCATTCCCCGGCGGCATGATGGTCGGCACAGACTCACACACGCCCAATGCAGGCGGATTAGGCATGATTGCCATTGGCGTAGGCGGTGCTGATGCTGTTGACGTAATGACAGGGATGGACTGGGAACTCAGAGTTCCTAAGCGCATTGGCGTTTGCCTCACAGGAAAATTAAACAGTTGGACTTCTCCCAAGGATGTAATTCTTAAATTGGCAGGATTACTCACCGTTAAGGGCGGAACGAATGCTATTATTGAATATTTCGGCGAAGGCGCAGCATCGCTTTCGTGCACAGGCAAAGCTACCATCTGCAATATGGGAGCCGAAGTCGGAGCAACTACCAGCGTGTTCCCCTACGATGCAAGCATGGAACGCTATCTCATTGCTACAGGTCGCACAGACGTAGCTCAAGCTGCCAACATGGTGAAAGAACATCTCGCAGCCGACCCCGAAGTATTGGAAAATCCTGAGGCTTACTATGACCAGGTGATTCGCATCGACCTTTCGAGTCTCGAACCCCATATCAATGGTCCCTTCACGCCCGACGCTGCTACTCCCATTAGCAAGATGCAGCAAACACTCATTGAAAAGGACTACCCCGCCGAAGTAGAAGTGGCGCTCATTGGCTCGTGCACCAATTCGTCGTACGAAGACCTTTCGCGCGCTGCCTCCGTTGCAAAATCGGCAATGGCTGCCGGTTTGCGCCCCAAGGCTCAATTAATCATCAATCCCGGCTCTACGCTCATCAGCGAAACAGCAAAGCGCGATGGCATCCTGCAAATCTTTGAAGAAGCAGGAGCCATCATCATGGCAAACGCTTGCGGTCCATGTATCGGACAGTGGAAGCGCAACACAGATACGCCAACACGCCGCAACAGCATCGTTACATCGTTCAACCGCAACTTTGCAAAGCGCGCTGACGGCAATCCCAATACACACGCATTTATCGTTTCGCCTGAAATGGCTGTAGCTTTAGCTTTTGGTGGCAGATTGGATTTCAACCCTGCAAAAGATGCCATTGTTAATCCCGAAACAGGCGAACCAATCATGCTCCAAATCCCTGCAGGCTACGAACTCCCTCAGGAAGGATATGTAAGCAAATATGATTCGGGCTACGTAGCACCACAAGCCGGCGCTCCCGAGCCCATCATTAACCCCGAAAGTCAGCGTCTTCAAAAGCTTGAACGATTCGCTGCCTGGGATGGCAACGACTTCGCAGGATTGAACCTGCTCATCAAGACTCAGGGAAAATGTACTACCGACCATATCTCAATGGCTGGTCCGTGGCTCAGATTCCGCGGACACCTTGAAAACATTTCCGAAAACTGCTTGATGGGAGCGGTGAATGCCTTTAATGGTCAAACAAATTGCATAGTATCTCAACTCTCTGGCGAAACTACGACCGTTCACAAAGCCGCCCTCTCCTATCGCACCACGGGTTCCATCGTCGTAGCCGAAGATAACTATGGCGAAGGCAGCAGTCGCGAACATGCAGCAATGGAACCTCGCTTCTTAGGCGTCAGAGCCATCATTGCCAAGAGTTTTGCGCGTATTCACGAAACAAACCTCAAGAAGCAAGGCATCCTTGCCCTGACATTCGACGTTGCTACAGATTACGATAAGGTAGCGGAAAACGACCGCATCAGCATCAACACATCAACACTTGCTCCCGGCGCCATGCTTCAAGCTACGCTCCACCATGCAGACGGCAGCGAAGAAATCATCAACGTTCGCCACACTTACAACGAACAACAAATCAAATGGTTCAAAGCAGGTTCGGCACTTAATGCCATGACGTGCTAAAACTTTTTCCGCTAACACAAAAACAACACATACAGACATGATTACTACTACAATCCCCTATATCACCGGCGATGGCGTAGGTGCAGAAATTACGCCCTCCATGATTGCTGTTGTGAATGCAGCGATGGCAAAAGCCTACGGCAACGAAAACACCATAGACTGGTTAGAACTCAAAGCCGGCGAAACAGCCTACAACGAATTGGGCACATACCTGCCCGACGCAACGCTCGAAGCACTCACCCAGCACAAAGTTGCAATAAAAGGTCCGCTCACAACGCCCATTGGTGGTGGTATCCGCTCGCTCAACGTAACGCTGCGCCAAACGATGGACCTCTACGTGTGTCAACGCCCTGTAAAGTGGTACACAGGTGTTGAATCGCCCGTGAAGCATCCTGAGAAAGTGGACATGATAGTGTTCCGCGAAAACACTGAAGACATCTATGCGGGCATTGAATGGGCAGCCGGTACACCCGAAGCCGAAAAGTTCTTCACCTTCCTCCGCGACGAAATGGGCGTTAAAAAAGTTCGTTTTCCCGAAACATCGAGTTTTGGCGTAAAGCCTGTTTCGGAAGAGGGAACGAAGCGCTTGGTCAGAGCAGCTTGTCAATATGCCATCGACCACAACCGCCCCAGCGTGACGCTCGTTCACAAGGGCAACATCATGAAGTTCACTGAAGGAGGATTCAAGAAATGGGGATATGAAGTAGCAGAAGCAGAGTTTGGCGAATACATCAAGTCGGGCAAACTTGTTATCAACGACTGCATTGCCGATGCTTTCCTCCAGAATGCCTTGCTCAAGCCCGAAAACTACAGTGTCGTAGCAACGCTCAATCTCAATGGCGACTACGTGAGCGACATGCTCGCAGCCCAGGTTGGCGGAATAGGAATTGCTCCTGGTGCCAATATCAATTACGACAACGGAAATGCCATCTTTGAAGCCACTCATGGCACAGCCCCCGACATCGCCGGTAAAAATATTGTCAACCCCTGCAGCATTATTCTCTCGGCTGTAATGATGCTCGAATATTTAGGTTGGAACGAAGCTGCTGCGCTCATAGAATCAGCACTTGAAGGTGCATTTAAGGACGGAAAGGCAACAGCAGACCTTGCTCGCTTCATGCAAAACGGAACTGCTCTTGGCACCCAGGAATTTACACAAGAATTGGTGAATAGAATTCAGGCATAAGCCACCCCAACCTGCATTGGAGAGTAAATAGTCTGCAAAAACCTTCAGGCATTACTTAAAACTATCAAGGCATTACTTTGCCGCAACAAGGTTATAGTTTCAATTAACAAGGCATTAGTATAAACCTTTAAGTCAACTATTTACTCCCTATATTCAAATCACAAAACACAAAACAGACTACCTACATGAAAAAGAAAGAATATACGATATACAAGCTCTCGGACGATATGAAGAGTTGCATCAAGATGGACCCCGAACTCTTCAAGAAACTGGATGTAAAACGCGGTCTGCGCAACGACGACGGAACGGGTGTGCTCGTAGGTCTTACGAACATCGGTAACGTTGTGGGCTACGAACGCACCGAGAGTGGATTGAAGCCCATCGAAGGCGAACTCTACTATCGCGGTTACGAAATCCAGGAGTTGGCGCACGCCATCATGAAGGAAAAGCGCTTCGGATTCGAAGAAATTGCTTACTTATTGCTTTCAGGCAAATTGCCCGACCCCGAAGAACTTCAGGACTTCGTCACACTCCTTGTAGACAACATGCCCTTGGAGCAAAAAACCATCCTTCACATCATTGAGCTCGAAGGCACAAACATCATGAATATCCTGGCGCGCAGCGTGCTCGAACTCTACACCTTCGACACTACGCCCGACGATACTTCGCGCGACAACCTTATGCGCCAAAGTGTGGAGCTCGTTTCAAAATTCCCCACCATCATTGCCTATGCGTACAATATGCTACGCCACAAGATGCTCGGAAAGTCGCTCCACATTCGCCACGCACAGCCCCACTATTCGATTGCGCAAAACTTCCTTTATATGCTTAAGGGAAAAACCTTTACCGACCTCGAAGCGCGCACCCTTGACCTCTTGCTCATGCTCCATGCCGAACACGGTGGTGGTAACAACTCTACATTCACCGTTCGCGTAACGTCCTCTACCGGCACCGACACATACTCCTCTATCGCAGCAGGTATCGGTTCGCTCAAAGGTCCTAAACACGGTGGTGCAAACATCAAGGTTACCGACATGGTCGAACACCTCAAGCGCAACATTTGCAACTGGGAAGACGAACTCGAAATCAAGCGCTACCTCACACGCATCCTCAACCGCGAAGTTTACGACAAAGCCGGACTCATCTATGGTATCGGACACGCCGTTTACACCCTCTCCGACCCACGCGCCAATCTGCTCAAGGAAATGGCAAAAGAATTGGCTCACGAAAAGGGTCGCGACCGCGAATATGCCTTTATGGAGCGCCTCGAACGAATTGCCATCGAAACATTCTACGAAATCAAGGGCGACAAGAAAAAAGTCTGCGCAAACATCGACCTCTATTCAGGTTTCGTTTACGACATGATTGGTATTCCTCAGGAAATCTACACCCCCTTGTTCGCCATGGCACGTATCGTCGGATGGTGTGCACACCGCAACGAAGAACTCAACTTTGAAGGCAAGCGCATCATTCGTCCTGCCTACCGTTGCGTAGCCGACAGTATGAAGTACAAGCCACTTCACAACAGATAAACACTTCACCTCAAAAAGGAGAAAGCAGAAAGTAACGCAATGCCCCACCCCAACGAGCATCCCTTCTTTCTCCTTTCTCCTTTTTGCAACACCGCCTTAAAATAATCGCCTTAAAATTTCAATACTCCTTATTTTACATCATGCAAACTCCCCTTACGCAAAATACGCTCCGCAACCTGGGCTTCACATCGCTCACACCGATGCAGGAATCAATGTTCAAAGCGGTAAAAGAAGGCAAGAACGTAGCACTGCTTTCGCCCACCGGTAGCGGAAAGACACTTGCCTTCCTCCTCCCCTTGCTCCATCGACTCAAACCCTCGAAAGCATGGCCACAGGCGGTCGTCATACATCCCTCGCGCGAATTGGCACAACAGAGCGAAGAAGTTTTCCGAAAAATGAAAACTGAATTCACTTCCATGGCGCTCTGCGGCGGACGCTCTGCAATGGAAGCCGGACGAAAACTGAAAGAAGTGAAACCAGCCATCGTCTTCGCCACTCCCGGTCGCTTCAACGACCACCTAAAACGCAAGGATTTTGATGGCGGACTGATTACAACGCTCGTAATTGACGAATTCGACAAATGTCTTGAACTCGGGTTCAAAGAAGAGATGAACCGTCTCACGCAAGCATTGAAGTTTACGAAGCAAACCATCTTCACCTCTGCCACGCAACCCAACATCGTACTCAACGAAGAACCCAACCTGCTCTTCGAACGCTACGCAAAGGCAAGCATTCTGGACTTTGCAAGCACCGCTAACGAAGACGCACCCGAGAACAAAATCGATTGGTACGTCACCCCCTCTCCCATCGCCGACAAACTCGAAACGCTTGCTCGCCTGCTCACTCATATCGGTGGCAAACCAGCGATTGTTTTCGTCAGTCACCGCGAAAGCGTAGAGCGCGTAGCTAATTTCCTCAAGCAGCATAAGTTTGCATGCAGTGCTTACCACGGCGGCATGGAACAGATTATGCGCGAACGCGAACTCTACTGTTTCCGCGCTGGTAGCACAAACATTCTCATCTCCACCGACTTAGCAGCACGAGGATTGGATATTCCCGAAGTCGAGGCCGTTGTCCACTACCACATGCCCATCAACGAAGAAGCCTTCACACACCGCTGTGGCCGCACTGCGCGCTGGACGGCTGATGGCAGTGTTTACCTCATTCAGGGACCAACGGAACAATGCCCCGACTATTACCCCCAACAGGCAGAACACATATCACTCGACGATGCTCCCATTACCCCCACTCGCTCCAAATATGCTTCAATATACATTAGTAAGGGCAAGCGCGACAAAATCTCCAAAATAGATATCGTAGGTTTTCTCTGCAAAAAGGGAGGTCTCACCTCGGCCGACCTCGGCCGCATCGACATTGAGCCCAACTACTCCTACGCTGCCATCAATGCACAAAAGGCTGTCGCCACACTCAAAGCAGTGGCAGGCGAAAAGATCAAAGGCACGCGCATCCTTATCGAATTAATGAAAAAATAAGCAAAATTATACCATTGCACCCCCTTTTTGAAGAATAGAGACTGATTACTCATCATCATGAAGTCTCTATTCTTTTTTATTTGTACTCAAATCTCCCACCCAATATTGGAATTATCACCTTGCAAAGAATAATTGTGTGCGGCTTTATAAAGTATGATTTACAGTAGCATACTCTCTCAAACGCTCTTCATTTATTATCCTTGCATAGCCTCTTATTTCATTCTTTTATTGTATCTTTGCATGCTGAAACAAAAAGTAAACTATTGACACTACACTAAAATTAGATGGGATTAGTAATTTTATACTTTACAATTGCGATTGCAATTTCCTTTACCTGCTCGATTCTTGAGGCTGTATTGCTTTCTACACCGACTTCTTTTGTCACGATGAAGGAAGAAGAAAATGCCAACGGCTCTAAACTACTCAAGAAACTCAAGGAGAATATTGACCGCCCGATTTCAGCCATCCTTTGCCTGAACACGATTGCCCACACGATTGGTGCAGCAGGCGTAGGTGCTGAAGCAACAAAGGTTTTTGGTGAAGAATATTTCGGAGTTATTTCAGCAATTCTTACCATCTTAATTTTGGTATTTTCAGAAATCATCCCCAAGAGCATCGGTGCGCGCTACTGGCGATCTCTGGCTTGCCCCGCAGCGTTTGTAATTCGTGGCATGGTGATTATCTCCTATCCCCTCGTGGTGCTTTCGGAATATATTATGAAAATCTTTGCGGGCAACGAACAACCCGTCAGCGTGAGTCGCGATGAAGTTTCTGCCATGGTGAAGGTGGGTGCTGAAGAAGGGGTGTTTGAAACAGAAGAGAATCGCATGATTCAAAACCTTCTTCGCCTCGACAGCATTACGGCACACGAAATCATGACGCCCAGCGTAGTCGTAGCAAGTGCCGACGAACAGATGACGCTGAAGGACTTCTACCTCGAAAAGGAGTTTCGCACCTATTCGCGCATTCCTGTTTACGAAGAGGACGACAATTACATCACGGGCTACGTATTGCGCCAGACCGTACTCGAAAAACTGACGGAGGATAAGTTCTCCATGCGTCTCGCTGAAATCGTGCGCCCCATCCTGAAGTTTGAAGAATCGACCTCCGTTTCTGAAATCTGGGAAATGATGCTCGCCAAGAAGGAGCACATCTCCGTTATCTTCGACGAATACGGTTGTATGCGCGGCATCGTAACCATGGAGGACGTGATTGAAACCATGCTCGGATACGAAATCGTTGACGAAAAAGACACCGTTGCCGACATGCAGAAACTGGCACGTGAAAAGTGGCAACGCATGCAGGAAGAAGATGAAGACGAATGGGAGACAGAGCATGAAGTAAGTCCTGCAGAAGAACAACAACTTGAAAATAATAAACAATAAGGTTACGGTTATTAGATTGTTTCGCTCGAAGGCTACAAGAACCTTCAATACGCAACAAGCTCAAAACCTCAAACCTGATAACCTAAAATTTTATGAACATCAGTTATAAATGGCTGAAGGAATACGTTGACGTAAACCTTTCAGCAGAAGAGATTGCCGTAGCGCTCACTTCTATTGGTCTGGAAGTTGGTAGCGTTGAAGAAGTTCAGGCAATTAAGGGCGGACTTGAAGGTCTCGTTGTAGGCCACGTCCTTAGCATGGAAGTGCACCCCAATTCAGACCACATGCACATCTGCCAGGTGGACCTCGGACAGGGCGAACCCGTACAAATCGTTTGCGGTGCTGCAAATGTTGATGCCGGCCAGAAGGTAATCGTGGCTACATTGGGCACAAAGCTCTACTCTGGCGACGAATGCTTCACCATCAAGCGCTCAAAGCTTCGCGGCGTTGAAAGTCTCGGTATGATTTGCGCGGAAGACGAAATTGGCGTAGGCACCAGCCACGACGGTATCATCGTACTCCCTGAAGATACACCCGTAGGTATGAAGGCGGCAGACTACTTCAACATCCAGAGCGACTGGCTCATCGAAGTAGATATCACGCCCAACCGCGCTGATGCTTGCTCTCACTGGGGCGTAGCACGCGACCTCTACGCTTGGCTCGTTCGCAACGGTTACGAAACAAAGTTGCATCGTCCTACAGTTGACGACTTCAAGGTAGATAACAATAACTTGCCCATCGCTATTGAAGTTGAAAACACAGAAGCATGTCCTCGCTATTGCGCTGTAACCATCAGTGGTGTGGAAGTGAAGGAAAGTCCCGAATGGTTGAAGGAAAAACTCGAAATCATCGGTCTTCGCCCCATCAATAATATTGTGGACATCACCAATTATATTATGATGGCTTACGGTCAGCCCCTCCATTGTTTCGATGCAGATATGATTGAAGGTGGTAAGGTGGTTGTGAAGTCTATGCCCGAAGGCACTCCCTTCGTAACACTCGATGGCGTAGAACACAAGCTTTCTGACCGCGACCTCGCCATCTGCAATGCCGTAGCACCTATGTGTATCGCTGGCGTATTTGGCGGTAAGGGTTCGGGTACTTATGAAACTACGAAGAACGTGCTTATCGAAAGTGCTTACTTCCACCCCACATGGATTCGTAAGAGTGCGCGTCGCCATGGTCTTCAGACGGATGCTTCATTCCGCTTCGAACGCGGTATTGATCCCGATATACAGGTTTATGCCCTCAAGCGTGCTGCGCAGATGATTAAGGAACTCGCAGGTGGTGAAATCTCAATGGACATCGTTGATGTTGAATCTCCCGAATTGGTGAAGAAGTTCTCTGTTGATGTTACTTACGACTATATTTACAGCCTTATCGGTAAGAACATCGGTAGTGATGTGGTGAAGGAAATCCTCACTTCTTTGGAAATGAAGATTGTTGCTGAAACTGCAGAAGGTCTTTCACTCGAAGTTCCTGCTTACCGTGTGGACGTTCAGCGTGATTGCGACGTGGTTGAAGACATCCTTCGCATCTACGGATATAATAATGTGGAAATCCCCACTGCCGTGAAGTCAAGTTTGACCATTAAGGGCAATGTGGATGCTGCATACAAGTTGGAAAACCTCGTGAGCGAACAGCTCGTTGGTTGTGGTTTTAACGAAATCCTCAATAACTCACTCACACGCGAAGCCTACTACGACGGACTTCAGACTTACAAGTCAGAAAACCTCGTGCGCCTCATGAACCCCCTCAGCTCTGACCTCAACGTGATGCGTCAGTCGCTCCTCTTTGGTGGTTTGGAAGTGGTACGCCACAATGTAAACCGTCGCAATGCCAACCTCCGCCTCTTTGAATTCGGTAACTGCTACTACTTCAACGAGGGCAAGCGTAACCCCGAAAAGGTGCTCGCTGCATATAGCGAAGACCAACGCCTCGGACTTTGGCTCACAGGTAAGCGCGTAGAAGGTTCTTGGGCACATCCTAATGAAGATTCTTCATTCTATGAACTCAAGGCTTACGTCATGAACATCCTCGTTCGCATCGGTCTCCCCATGGGTGGTTTGCTCATCGAAAACGGTGATAATGACATCTTCGCGAAATCTATCGCAGTGAAGGACCGCAACGGTAAGGTGTACCTCGAACTCGGTCTTGTAAAGAAAGCCCTCCTCGCTGCGTTCGACATCGAACAGGAAGTTTACTACGCCGACCTCAACTGGTCGCTCCTCACTTCAAAGGTGCGTGGCGCAAAGGTGAGCTTCAAGGAAATCAGCAAGTTCCCCGCCGTGAGCCGCGACCTTGCGTTGCTCGTTGACAAGCAAGTAACTTTCGCCGAAATCGAAAAAGTGTGCTTCGCTGCCGACAAGAAACTCCTCAAGAAGGTAGAACTCTTCGACGTCTATGAAGGCAAGAACCTCGAAGCCGGCAAGAAGTCATACGCTATCAACCTCACCCTCCAGGACGAAGAAAAGACCATGAACGATAAGCAGACCGACAACATCATGCAAAAGATCGTTCAGAGTCTTGAAAAGCAATTGGGAGCGAAGCTCAGATAAATTATACACGAATTTGTAATAAACAAGTAGACAAGAAGTGTAGTTATGCAACAGTGAACTTGTCCGCTTGCCTACTTGTTTACTTATCAAATCGTTGACTCCTAAGAAAACTAAATTTATTAAATAGAATTGCGAGCATACGAGATGCCAATCCAACCATCTTGTCAACTCGTCTACTAAAAACTTGTTTACTTAAACGATATGGGAAGAGCATTTGAATATCGTAAAGCAGCGAAGATGAAGCGCTGGGGCCACATGGCTAAAACCTTCACCCGAATTGGTAAGCAGATTGCTATCGCCGTAAAGGCAGGCGGTCCTGAACCCGAAAACAACCCCGCACTCCGTGCTCTCATCGCCAATGCAAAGCGCGAAAACATGCCTAAGGACAATGTGGAACGCGCTATCAAGAACGCAATGGGTAAGGACCAGAGTGACTACAAGTCAATGACTTACGAAGGATACGGTCCTCACGGTATCGCTATCTTCGTAGATACACTTACAGACAACCCCACACGTACCGTAGGCGACGTGCGCTCAGTGTTCAACAAGTTCTCTGGTAACCTCGGCACAATGGGTAGCCTTGCATTCCTCTTCGACCACAAGTGTGTGTTCTCATTCAAGAAGAAGGAAGGTCTTGACATGGACGAAATGATTCTCGACCTCATCGACTTCGGCGTAGAAGACGAGTACGATGAAGACGAAGAAGAAGGCAGCATCACTATCTACGGTGACCCCAAGTCGTTCGCTCAAATCCAGAACCACCTCGAAGAGCAAGGTTTCGACGTAGTAGGTGCTGAATTTACTTACGTACCCAACGACGTGAAGGACGTAACTCCCGAACAGCGCGAAGCTATCGACAAGATGGTTGAAAAGCTCGAAGACTTCGACGACGTTCAGACAGTTTACACAAACATGAAGCCCGAATAAAAAGTTCGGCAAAATTCAAACTGCAAATCACACAACGTGCGAATCGCCCCGTTCAGGGATGATTCGCACGTCTTTTTATATGACAATAATTGGGTATTAAAAGGCAATTCCCCATTATTACAGCCCCCTCTTCCCTTTGAGCACCTCTTCCTCTGGCAGGAATTCGAGATACAATCCATCGTTTGTTATTCCCAATTGTAAACCAGCATGAGGCAGACTAACTTAATTGTCTCCAAAATTAGGAAGACGAGCAGCTATGCTGCGGGGAGGGGCTGTAAAAATCTTGAGACAACCGTTTTATGATTCCATTCAATTAAACCGAGGCGCCATACTACACAATGTGGCGCCTCGGTTGTTTTTTTGTATGTGAGATAAACTCTGTTATGCTTGCTCCTCCAACTCCTCAATCTGCATCAGAATTTCGTCGGTAGTGCGGAGTGTCTTGTTGAATTGATAAATTCCGATGACGCCACCAATAAGCAGACCGATGGCGGCAGAAATTAGTGGGACTTGGAGCATTTCGCCTTTGTAAACTAATGCATTTTCATATACAAACCAGGGAATGAAAATCATCAAGAAGGGGATGCCGATACAGAAGGTCCATCTTTGGGTGAGTCGCTTGAACTTCAAAGTTGCTTTGCGTGCTTCAATGAGGTTTACTTCTGCAAAATCTTTGGTGTGGAACTCACGATACATATAATAATTGTAACATAGGGCGAGTACCATGAATGCTGCGCAGAAGGTACAGAAGTATATGGAGTGTGGACTGCTGAATTTGGGTAATATCCAAACAAAGAAAGGTATCATAATGAAGCAAACCAGACTCTCTAAAATTATGCCTCGGCGTAAGTAATAGGCTTTCTCTTTCATAGAACTGCGAATCAAGCGTTCGTTGACTATCGTTTCCAACTCCAACTTCTTGGTAAGCAGTTCGAGTTGCACTTTCATTTCCTGCAATTCCTTAGAGTCAATCGTGTTATTCATAATGGGCAAAGTTTAGTGGTTAGACATTTTCTTGAGTTCTTCCTTGATGCGGAAGAGGCGCACGGACACATTCTTCACCGTGATTCCTATAATTGCGGCAATCTCGTCGTAGGGCATCCCTTCGAGCCAAAGCAGTACGATGGCGCGGTCGAAGGGCTTGAGTTGGTGAATGCGTTGGTAGAGCATCTGTATTTGCCGTGTATCTTCATCTTTGTCGTGAAAGAGGTCGATGTCCATCTCCAACGGGATGCGTGAAGTGCGACTCTTCTTGCGCTCTTGCGAAATGCAGGTGTTAAAACTCACGCGCCAAATCCATGTCTCTACTTTGCTCTCCCCTTTGAAGGTAGGAAATCCTCTCCAGAGATTGATGAGCACCTCTTGAAAGAGGTCGTTCACCTCATCGGAGTCTTTCGAGAACATGAAGCACACCGTGTAGATGCTTCCTTTGTGCTTGCGCACCATTTGTTCGAATTCCAATTCCAATGTTTTCATTGTTTGCAAGTTAAAAATTTTCTTTTGCCCATTAGACGCATAACATGGTATCAAAACTACAAAATAAATAAGAAATTTTCTTTCCTAAAATTTGGAAAGACTTATTCTTACTGTGCTTTTCTTCTTTTGCATTCTGCTTTTGCTTTCTATAATCCATTTTGTCACTTATGACAGGGATTTTCGCTTTGCTTAAACACTCGGCAATCAAGGACACCTCCTGAGTCTTTTGTCTCAACCAGATGGCGCGAGCAAAGCTCGCGAAATTCTGTGTAAGTCTGTGAAGTGTGAGAATAAACAAAGTGTTTTTTTGCAGGAATACGCAATGTGAAGGAGACACCGCATGGAATAATATCCTACGTAGAGACGTCTCATTGAGGCGTCTCCAAATCAATTACATCTTTCGGGGGTATGTGTCATTTCCTGATTTAGGTTGACTCCGTTTGTATGAAGGAGACGCCCCACTGGGACGTCTCTACGATGGGTGCAGTATGCAAACAAGCGTTCGACTCTAACCTCACTTGTCTACTAATTAAGGTAATAAGGTTTTGAGGTCGCTTCGCTTGTGAGGTTTTAAGGTAACCAATCCGAATGGTCTCTCATTTATTCGCTTACGATCATCAGCAACGCAGTCTCCTTTTTCCGCATGGCTATTTCTCCTTTCTCCTTTTTCATCGCTCGTCTACTAAAATTTTGACAAAATCGTTGCCAAGTTTTTTTTTAACATCTATTAACGTCGCTCAAAAAGTAAAAAAGTTTAAAACTTTAACTTCTGTTAAGAAATTCTCAGAAAGTTTAACGAATTTTTTTCGGAAATCAGAGCAAAATTTTCCTTCTTCAAAAGAAAAAAGTTTTTCTTCAAAGGTAAAATTTCCTACTTCAAAGGAAGAAAATCCTTCTTCAAAGGAAGTTTTCAGGAGGAAGGTACTAAAAAAAGAAGGGCAGCACTGCCCTCCTCAACCTTTATGCAAATATACATTATTTTTCGGCAAAATCCAAATCTGCATTTCGCGCCATTTTTACAAAAGTTAACAGTTTAACACCCACTTTTGCTATCTTGGAGTAAGCAAAAATTATCTGTTTTTGCAAGTTTGATTTTAGTGCAAAAATCGAAAAGCATGAAAATAGTAAAACCAGATGTTGAAACATGTTATATTTATAGGAGGATACCCTGCTAACGATGAACCCCCAAAAAAGAGGGGCACAAGTTGTTTTCGTATCTCCTCAAAATATGCTAACTTTGCACACATGATTGACCACCACACAATAGATAAGATTAGAGCAGCTGCCGACATTTACGAAGTTGTGCGCGAATTCGTAACACTCAAAAAAGCAGGGGTAAACTTCAAGGGCCTCTGCCCCTTTCATGATGAGCGCACGCCCTCATTCGTGGTAAGTCCGAGTAAGGGGCTGTTTAAGTGTTTCTCGTGTGGCGAAGGCGGTGATGCCATTGGCTTTATCATGAAGCACGAGCAGATGTCGTACACGGATGCGCTGCGATGGTTGGCTAAGCGATATGGCATACACATCGAGGAGCGCGAAATGTCGGATGCCGACAAGCAGATGGCCTCTGACCGCGAGGCAATGCTTACGCTCAACGAATGGGCACTGGGTTACTTTCAGCAAACCTTGCAGGAAAGTGTTGATGGGATTGCCATCGGCATGGCTTACTTCAGAGGACGCGGATTCAGAGACGATATCATCAGGAAGTTTCAGTTAGGATATTGTCCGGCACAGCGCGATGCGATGACTACCGAAGCACTGAAACGCGGATACAAAAAAGACTTTTTGCTAAAAACGGGCTTGACCTATGAAACGGAACAAAAGGCGCTGGTTGACAGATACCACGGACGCGTGATTTTCCCAATCCACACGGTTGGCGGGCGCGTTGTTGCTTTTGGCGGGCGTATTTTAGGCAACGACGCCAAGCAGCAACACGTAGGAAAATACGTGAACTCGCCCGAATCGGAAATCTACAGCAAGAGCAACGAACTCTACGGACTATTTCAGGCGAAGCATGCCATTACGAAGAAAGGTAAGTGCTATCTCGTGGAGGGATATACCGACGTTATTTCGATGCACCAGGCGGGTATAGAGAATGTTGTAGCCAGCTCGGGCACAGCACTCACGAAAGGGCAGATAAGGCTGATACGCAGATTTTCGCCCAACGTGACGGTGCTCTACGATGGCGACGCAGCAGGCATCAAGGCTTCGCTCCGCGGTATTGATATGCTGCTGGCAGAGGGAATGAATGTGGCTGTGCTCCTGCTACCCGATGGAGAGGACCCCGACAGCTTTGCACGCGGCAGAAGCGCTACGGACTTTGAAGCGTACATCAAGCAGCACGAAACGGACTTTATCCGCTTTAAGACGCAGCTACTGATGAGCGACTCATCCGACGACCCACGCCAGCAGGCGGCAGCAATCAAGGACATTGTTGAAAGCATTGCAGCCATTCCGGATTTGATAGCTCGACAGACCTACATACATCGCTGCGCTCAGCAAGTGGGCATGGACGAACGCATCATTGCAGCCGAAGTAGAACGAGCACTTGCCACCGGACGCAGGGATGCAAAATACACCGATGCTGAAGAACCATCTGCACCCACAGAAAATGCAGAATCGAAGTCCGATGCCGGTTTGATTGCAAGCAGAAATGTAGATACGGCGTCGGAGCAGATGTTGCTGAAACTCATCGTGCGACATGGGAGTCTTCCGCTCTATACAGAACAAAATGATGATGGCGAAGTGCAGCAAGTGTGGACCGTGGCCGGATACATTGCAGCGGACCTCGCTCAGGACGAGATTGAATTGAGCCACCCCTTACATCGCCAAATACTGGCGGAGGCAGCGGCGCTCCCCGCCACGGAGAGCCATCCGTATGCCACGCTTCATCATTTCCTTGCTTCCACGCAACCCGATGTGCAGCAGTTGGCAGCTACCCTGGCTGAGGACGACTATGAATTGTCGAAAAATCATCGAAAGATGCACAAGCCCGATGAGGAAAAACTGTTGGAACTCGTGCCTCGTGTGCTAAACGAATACAAATTTCATATCATAGAATCCAGCCTGAAACAACTTTTGCAACAACTCCAAACGCCCGAACTCAAATCAAATCCGGCGCTGGCGGTGCAGATTATGCAGCAGTTTGCAGAACTCAACAAACTGAAACAACAATTAGCACCACTCGTTGGCGAGCGAATCGTGACGGTGTGAAATAGAAAGGATAAATGGAAAAAGAAAAGGAGACTGCGCAGCTGATGAGCCAACGGCGAATAAATGCCTTGCGGAATGTTACGCAACACATTTCTCCTTTATTTGTTTACGCTCATCAGCTACGCAGTCTCCTTATTTTTTGCACTGTTCTACACTAACTTAAACCGAATGCGGAAAGATTTGCGTTCTTCGTCCCAGTTTGTGCCCAGCAGTTGGAACGTACCTATTTCAGACGTATTGCTGACGTGCGCTCCGATGCAAGCGCATACATCGTAGTCGCCCACTCGGACGAGGCGAATCGTTTCGGAAGCATCGGCAGGAAGTTTTTCAAGACTCACCTCAGCAGGGACATCACTGAGTTTGACATATTCCTCTGTGACCGGCATATTGGCTTGAATCACAGTGTTCACTGCATTGACAATGTTTTGAATTTCTGCTTCCGAAGGACACACAGGAAGTTCATAACTTACTTTCGACTTCTTGCGCTCAATATGCGCATTGCGCGAACGAGGACAGCCATACATGCGCACCATCGTTTGATTCAAAATATGCTCAGCTGTATGCATAGGCGGATACTCCGCTTTGTTGTGCTCGTTAAGTTGGGGTGTTTCGGTTGTCATTGGTTCAGATGTTCTTTTATTGATTTCGCTACTTTGTTATAAAGAATAACTGATATTGTTGTAATAAAAACATTCGCTATAAAGTAAACAATTGCATGCATGTTTTCACTTGGTATCAGCAGCATTATAGGTATATTTAATAAGTAATACAGAAGACTGTTCTTGCCTATATAACAGATCCATTTGGGATATATAGCTATTCTTGACATCGCATAGATTAATATTGTGCAAAATGTAATATTGCACAATATCTTTATTGGTGCTGATATCATGTTGCTTATAAAACAGAAATATGTTGTGATAAAAATGAATATGGATGTTATAAGTATTTTTATTTTAAATATCGGGAAAATAGAATTCAACATACCTAATACAAAACAGAAATTTGAGACATACCAATAGTTTCCGGCCTTGAAAATGTATAGTATTGCAATAAGTGCTATTTGTGTAATTGTAATATATGATAGTTGCTTTTTGTAGTCTAATATGGACTTGAATATAAAGAAAGTGGTCAAATAGTCAAACAGTATGATTTTTATAAACCAAATGTCAGTTCCTTCGGGTAGGGTTAATGTTAAAATGTTTGAATGGTCTATACTTATATCATTGTATGTTAAAGTGTAAGGTAAAATAATAGAGTTTATTACATATACAACGGCAACTGGAATTAATATTTTTTTTATCTGTGCTAAAAGATAGTCGTATTTTATTTCTCTTCCTTTTTAAGTAGTGAATTGAAGATTCCATATCCTGACATGAAGAAGAAAAGACTACAACCGAATGTGCCGAACAGTGGTATTAACGAAATCTTTGATAACGTGGAGTTGTACCATTCATATTCATTTATTGAGTGTACAAAGATTATCATAATCATTGCTAATCCACGAATAGCGTATCCTTGTTCGTATGATATTGTTTGTGATATGTCAAACGCTCCTTTGTGCATAGGCGGATACTCCGCTTTGTTGTGTTCGTTGAATTGTGGGGTGTTTCCATTGACTATTTGTTGTGTTGATTAATTAGAAAAAAGTGCAAACTCTTCAGCAATCTGATGAGCGTTGTTGCGTGCAGGTTTCCCCGTTTCGGTCGTTGGTAAGGCTGCTACGCGGAAGAAATGCTTTGGTACTTCGTAACGCCCGACCGTGTCAGCGCATAGTTGGCGCAGTTCCTCAGCAGTTGTGTCTCCGACATAAAGCATTGTCAGCGCTTGTCCTAAACGGTCGTCGTTGATATAAGTGAGCATAAAGTCGGCGGGAATCTTAGCTGCTAATTGCTGCTCCAAAGTTTCGAGTTGTAACTTTACTCCTCCTGAGGAAATAACGTTGTCGCGCCTGCCGAGTATGCGAAATCCTCCGTTGGGCAAAATGTCAACAAGGTCGTTGGTACGAAGTGGCTCAGAAGTTGTAAACGAATCCGAAATGACCAAACATCCATCAGCGTCCCTGCTGATTTGTACACCCTCTAAAGGACTGAAAAAATTCTGGCGCTCAGGTCCGTTCACTCGACGTAATGCGATGTGCGACAGCGTTTCCGTCATGCCATAAGTAGCATATACTGCCATTGACTTAGGGAGCGCTGCAGCCAACGCCTCGACATTTGCAGGAATTGCTCCGCCACCGATAATTACATGCGAAATATTTTGGAAGATACGGAGAGATGCCGGATTGTTTATGATTTCTGCCAACTGATGGGGAGTGACAGCAAGGAGAGTTTGCGCTCCGAGTTTGCTTTCATCAAGTTCGAGCAACGGATTGGATGCTGGCTTGATAGTTTCAATACGCATCCCCCCCACTAATGCACGCACAACCATCATTTTTCCTGCAATATATTGAACAGGAAGACAAATCAGGGCTACAGCACCAGGAAGCAAACCGAGTGCAGAAAGCGTGCGCTGCGCACTATGCCGCATGCGCTGCTTTTCAACCAACATGCGCTTGGGGATGCCTGTCGAGCCCGAAGTTTGTACCTCAATGAATGGAGCATCATTTTCAAACTCTTGTATAAACGTCTCAACCTGAAGTTTCATTTTTGTAGGATAAGAAAAAGAGCGTTGAAATTGCATGTACTGCAATGCTCAACGCTCGTATGTTTTTTATGAATTACTGCAACGCATCCAGGTTTTGCTGATTGTAGAGTTGCTTGCCTTCGGGTGTATAGATGTACTGAAGTCGCTCTGCATAAGCCTTTTCAATCTTGCCGCGAACCATCTTCATGGTACTGTTAATCATCTGATTTTGCTCAGTGAAAGGTTCTGCGAGCACTGCAAACGTAGCGGGTAACCAACGTTCGGGGAACATGGTTTCGAGTTCACCACCCTTCTTGAATACTGCAATTTGCTTTTCAATTTCGCGAACGGCAGCCTTACGGCCTTCTTCCGTCTTAAGCGAAAGTCCCTGATGAGCGATGTGCTTTTCAAGGCGTTCCTTATTGGGAACGATGAGCGCAGAAGTGTATGCTGACTGATTGTTGTAAAGCATGATCTGGTCGATGCATGAAGAGTGTTCAACAAGTGCTTCTTCAATGCCTTCGGGACTATACTTTTCGCCATCGCTACCGATGAGCAAGCTCTTGAAGCGTCCCTTCACGTAGAGCAGATTTTCCTTTGACATATAGCCAAGGTCGCCTGTGTAGAGATAACCGTTGCGAAGTGTTTCAGCTGTAGAAGTGGGATTCTTCCAATAGCCTGCCATTACATTTTCGCCCTTCACAACAATCTCACCCATTTCGCCAACGGGAAGTTCCTTGCCATCAGCATCCATAATGCGGATTTCGATGGGGCTTACAAGCTTTCCGCTCGAACCAAAACGATAGCGTTCGGGACCATTTGAAGAAATAACGGGGGTTGCTTCAGAGAGTCCGTAACCCTGGAACATAGGCATACCGATTGCCATATAGAACTTCTGGAGATCCTTGTCGAGCAAGGCACCACCACCAATGAAGAAGCGCATTTCGCCACCAAAGTTTTCGCGCACCTTAGAGAAGAGAATCTTATCGAAGAGCGAAACGAAAGGTTTAAGCACATAGCGCCATCCCTTAAAGTCGAGGTTCGAATCGCCATTATAGAGCTGAGCTGTAGCGAGCGCGAGCTTAAAGAGGCGCACTGTAGTCTTGCCCTTAGCGCGGATACCATTTTCGATATTCTTCTTAAATGTCTTTGCCAACGCAGGAACAGAGAGAATAAAGTGAGGCTTCACTTCCTTGATGTTCAAAGGAATGTTCTTAAGTGTTTCGAGCGGTGTGCGACCTACCTGAACTGTAGCAGCAGTAGCACCTACTGACATCATGATATAGAAACCAACAACGTGAGCAAAACAGTGGTCGAGGGGAAGAATGATGAGTGTGCGCCAAGTTTCGTCGATATCCACAAGTGTGAGCGACTGTTCAACATTAGCTGTATAGTTGCGGTGAGTGAGCACCACACCCTTGGGGTCCGCTGTTGTGCCCGACGTATAAGTAATCGTAGCATAGTCATCGTTCTGGAGTGAGTTTGCTACAGAGAGGAATTCCTCGAGTGTGTGCGACTTGAGGAAGTCGTCACCCATAACAAGCACTTCTTCAAGACTGATTTCCTTGTCTTCGTAGTTGTCGAGCTTGTCGAATACGATGACTTTTTCAACCTTGTCGAGCTGCTCCTTGATGGTGCGAATCTTCTTTAATTGTGTGCCTGACACCATAATGAACTTTACATCACCATGCTGCAAGCGGAAAAGCAAGTCGCTGCTTTCTTCGAGCTTAATAGAAAGAGGCACATTGATAGCACCTGCATAGAACATTGCCAATTCGCCAATCACCCAATAGTTGCGACCTTCAGAAAGAAGCGCCATAGTGTCACCCTTCTTTACCCCAAGAGCCTGAAGACCGGCCCCCATGCGATACACCTGTTCGTGTACTTGCTTGTAAGTAGTAGGTTCGAATTTCTTTCCCGTTTTTTCGAGCAAGAAGGTATTGTTTGAATAGCGTTTTACTGATTCCTCAAAGAGGTCTACGATTGTTTTCTTCATATTGAAGTAATACTTTGTTTTTTAAAAAAGTTTCAAAATATTCCGTTGTTAGTCATCCATTACATGAATAGATGAAACAACAATCCTATTCCAAAGTTCTTCTCTTATTTAACACATATTAAATTTACCAGGGCGCAAAGTTACAACAAATAAATGAAAAAAAGGTCCTTATCACTCAAAAACAATTGATTGCCCTACTGTATTTACAGAAAAAAGGTGTGTCAAGTTTGCTTTTTGACACACCTCTCGCAATAGTTTTATTAACTGAAATTTCACAAATACTCTATCAGTTTAGCACTTACGAAACTAAATTATTAATTCAAGTTTCACAAATGCTCAACTTGTTAGGTTATAAAGTCTTAAGGTCTTAAGGTTATGAGGTTATGAAGCTTTAAGACTATGCAGCGCGCAAACAAGCGGTCGACTCTAACCATCTCCTCTACTCGTACCTAAAAACTCGTCTACTATTTTTTATATTAACAGTCTGGATAGTCCTCAAAACATTAAAGCGTAACGACATAACAAACTCATAAGCTGATTCAACTGAACTTGCTAAAGTTGAGTTATTAAATTAAACAGCGTTTATTTAACATTTAACTTCAACTAAATATACGCTCTTAACAATTCTCGTGATTGGACTCCCTGTAACGTACGAATCGCCTTTTCGCGCAATTGACGCACTCTTTCCTTTGACAATCCTACTTTCACAGCAATTTCCTCCAGCGACCCTTCCGGTTGCCCTATACCAAATGCCATACGCAAAATCTGCTCTTCGCGCTCAGGGAGTTTTGAAAGTACAAATCCCAACTGATTTTGAAGCGACTCAGTTTCGAGCTGACGATCGGTTGCTATTGAGCCCGAAGCTCCTATCACAACATCAATCATCGCCGTGTCATCGTTATCCGAGATGGGAGCATCCATACTTACAGGACGCACTGAAGTTTCAAGTATATTCATAACCTTTTCTTCTTCAACATCAAGAGCCGAAGCGATTTCTTCGACTTCCGGATCTCGATGATTGATTTGCATAAAATGGTTACGAAAACGTTTAACTTTACCGACAAGTCCCTCTTGATTGCTCGGCAGTCTCACTAATCGACTCTTATCCGTAATTGCTTGCAATATGCTTTGACGAATCCACCAAACCGCATAAGATATGAACTTAAACCCTCGCGTGGGGTCAAACTTCTGCGCAGCCTTTATGAGTCCAACATTCCCCTCATTAATAATATCAACGAGAGCCAGACCTTTACTTTGATACTGCTTTGCAACACTTACAACAAAACGCAAATTTGCTCTCACCAATCTTGTCAGAGCAACTTGATCACCGCGCTGAATGCGCATCGATAGTTCTACTTCCTCTTCAGGAGTTATCATGTCTTCACGACCAATATCCTGAAGATACCTTTCAAGCACTTCGCCTTCACGATTCGTGATGCTCGGGGCAATTTTTAGTTGATACATGGTTATGGTTAAGAAATATACCTAAGGTTGCGCCAAAATTAGAAATTAATTATTAACAGACAAAGCATATTTCGCTTTTTTTATCCAAAACTCACAAAAAAACAACACATCGACTTTCAAAAGTACTTCAAATTCTCTTCAACTTTAATATTTGACGCTGAATTTTGCACTTTAACAATTCAAGTTTCGCAAATGTTCAACTTGTTAGGTTATAACGTTTTAAGGTTATAAGGACTTAAGGTTTACCATTCGGAATACTCCTCCATTCGTTTATACAAACAGTCTGGATAGTCACCATAACCTTAAAACAAAGCAACCTCACAACCTCATTACCTGACTTAACTTTCGCAACTTCAGTTGTGTCATTAAAATAAAAACTTACATCTATTTCCAAAATCCGAATCACCCATGAACATATTTTTACAAAATCTAACATGAAATAATCAACCTCTCTACATTAGTAAAGACTAAGAATGAACAATAGAAAGAAAAAAATCAAAAAAAAGTGTCAAAAATTATGCTACTTTAAAATCTTGTTTATAATTTTGTTTGAAGATTCAGAAATTCATTTTCCAAAATGATGCTTTAACAAACTAAAGTAACTGAAATCCAATGAAACAGAATATTGATTTACACATAGCTTTAAAAAAGTATTTCGGGTTTGATCACTTTAAGCCTGGTCAAGAAGAAATAATTCGCAGCTTGTTGGAAGGAAAAGACGTATTTGTCTTAATGCCAACAGGAGGCGGAAAGTCTATGTGCTATCAATTGCCTGCACTCCTGATGGAAGGTACCGCCATTATCATATCGCCACTCATTGCGCTGATGAAAAATCAAGTGGATGCCATACGCCAAACTTCAGAAGAGGACAGCGTTGCTCACTTCATTAATTCATCGCTCAACAAAAGCGCAATCGACAAAGTAAAGAGCGATATACAAAATGGTGTAACCAAGTTACTATATGTAGCCCCCGAATCACTTACGAAAGAAGATAACATTGAATTCCTAAAAAATATCAACATATCTTTTTATGCCGTAGACGAAGCCCACTGTATTTCCGAATGGGGACACGATTTTCGACCCGAATATCGAAAAATTCGCCCTATTATAAACCAAATTCACCCTGCACCTGTCATCGCCCTGACAGCAACTGCAACGGAAAAGGTGCGCATGGACATCAAGAAAAGTCTTTGCCTAACGGATGTTGTGGAATTCAAGAGTTCGTTCAATCGAGCAAACCTTTACTATGAAGTACGGCCCAAAACGCAGAACATTGATAAAGACATCATAAAATTCATCAAGCAACACCCCGGACGAAGTGGCATTGTATATTGCCTAAGTCGTAAAAAAGTAGAAGAATTGGCCGAAGTGTTGCGCACTAACGAAATTAAAGCGCAAGCCTATCATGCCGGAATGGATGCTGCCACACGCAATCAAACGCAAGACGCATTCTTGATGGAAGACATCGAAGTCATCGTCGCCACAATTGCATTTGGCATGGGAATCGACAAACCCGACGTAAGATTTGTAATCCATTATGACATTCCAAAAAGTCTTGAAGGTTATTATCAAGAAACAGGACGAGCCGGACGAGATGGCGGAGAAGGAATGTGCATTGCATTCTATTCGCAAAAAGACTTACAGAAACTTGAAAAATTTATGGTCGATAAACCTGCTACCGAACAAGAAATCGGAAAGCAACTTTTAAAGGAGACCGCTAATTATGCAGAATCTTCTTTATGTCGACGAAAACTCATACTCCATTATTTTGGAGAAAACTATGAACACGACAATTGTCACAATTGCGATAACTGTTTAAATCCTAAAAACAAAGTGGAAGCTAAAGAGTATTTATGCAAAACGATTGAGGCTATCATTGCCACAAAAGAAACATTCAAAGACGAATATATTATAGATATTTTGCTCGGAAACGAAACCGATGAAATATTAGCTCATAAACACGAAGAACTCGACGTCTTTGCAGAATTTGAAGAAGTAGAACCTCAAACCTTGGCTTGCGTAGTACAACAAGCTCTGATTGATGGATACTTAGAAAAAGATGTTGAAAACATTGGTACACTTAAAGTAACTAAAGCCGGAAAAGCTTTCTTAAAAAAACCTACTTCATTCAGCATCACACTCAATCAGAATTTTGAAGAACAAGAGGAAGAAGAACCCCTGCAAAATGGAGCTTCATGCGCTGTTGACCCTGTTCTTTACGATATGATTAAAGACCTGCGTAAGCGAATGGCAAAGGAACTTGATGTTCCGCCATACGTCATCTTTCAGGACGCTTCGCTCGAAGCAATGGCTACTATCTATCCTCAAACAATCAAGGAATTAGAAAACATCCCCGGTGTTGGTGCAGGAAAAGCAAAGCGCTATGGCGAAAAATTTTGCAAACTCATCAAACAACACTGCGAGGATAATGAAATCGAACGCCCCGAGGATCTTCGAATCAGAACCATCGCTAACAAGTCAAAACTTAAAGTAAGCATCATTCAAAACATTGACCGCAAAGTGATGCTTGATGACCTTGCCGAAATCAAGGGTATCGATTTCGATGAACTACTTACAGAGGTTGAAGCTATCGTTTACTCCGGAACAAAACTCAATATTGATTATTTCATTGAGGAAATTTTGGACGACGAACACATCGATGAAATCTACGATTACTTTAAACAAAGCGAGACCGACAATCTCGAAGATGCAATTAAAGAATTAGGAGCTGACTATTCTGAAGAAGAAATCAGACTCGTTAGAATCAAATTTATCTCAGAATTAGCCAACTAAAAAACGCACTAAACTAAATGACACAACAACAGGACACTATAGAGCCTAAAAAGGCACTAAACTTTATTGAAAAAATCGTTCAAAACGACCTCGCAGAAGGCAAAAACGGCGGACGTCTGCAAACACGATTCCCGCCTGAACCAAACGGATACCTCCATATCGGTCATGCTAAAGCTATCGCCATGGACTTTGGTATTGCCGAAAAATTTGGCGGACAATGCTACCTCCGCATGGACGACACAAATCCTCAGAAAGAAGACCTTGAATACGTTCGCGCTATTGAAGAGGACATTCAATGGTTAGGATTCAAATGGGGAAAGATTTGCTATGCCAGCGATTATTTCCAAGATTTGTGGGACTTTGCTGAATGGTGTATTACAACAGGGAAAGCGTACGTTGACGAACAAACTTCCGAAGCTATTGCTGCTCAAAAAGGCACACCAACAGAACCTGGTCAGAATAGTCCCTATCGCGACCGCCCAGCAGAAGAAAGTCTGAAACTTTTCCGCGAAATGAACACCGGCAATGTCGAACCTGGCAAGATGATTCTCCGCGCAAAAATCGACATGGCAAGTCCTAACATGCACTTCCGCGACCCCATCATGTACCGTGTGCTCAACCTCCCACATTGGCGTACAGGCAATAAATGGAATGCTTATCCAATGTACGACTTCACACACGGTCAGAGTGACTATCTGGAAGGAGTAACCCACTCTATCTGCACGCTCGAATTCGTTCCTCACAGAGAACTCTACGACCTCTTCGTTACATGGATTAAGGAATGGAAGGGTGATGAAGGCGACATCGAAGACAATCGCCCTCGCCAGTTTGAATTCAACAAGCTCAACCTCAACTACACGCTTATGTCAAAACGCAATTTGCTTATTTTGACACAAGAAGGCGTAGTAAATGGTTGGGACGACCCTCGTATGCCTACACTTTGCGGCATCCGCCGTCGTGGTTATAGTCCGCAGGCTATCCTCAATTTTATAGACAAAATTGGATATACTACTTTTGACGCCCTCAACGATATCAAGCTCATGGAAGCTGCTTGTCGCGAAGACCTCAACAGTCGAGCACTCCGCATTAGCGCAGTTGTTGATCCAGTGAAACTCATCATTGACAACTACCCCGCTGACCTCGTTGAAGAAATGCAGGCTATCGACAATCCTGAAGACGAAAATTCAGGCACACACACCATTCGCTTCAGTCGCGAACTCTACATCGAACGCGATGACTTCATGGAAGATGGTGGAAAAAAATTCTTGCGTCTCGGTCCTGGTAAGGAAGTACGTCTCAAGAATGCCTATATCATCAAGTGTGACGAAGACCCAGCAAAGTGTATCGAGAAAGACGAAGCCGGCAACATCATTTGCATCCACGCCACTTACGACCCTGAAAGCAAAAGTGGCATGCCCGGTTCTGACCGTAAAATTAAGGGCAAGACTCTCCATTGGGTCAGCACAAACCACTGTGTCCCCTGCGAAGTGCGCGACTACAGTTGCCTTTGGACTTGCGAAAATCCCCGAGATGCCATCAAGCAATACGAGCGTGAAAATGGCGTGCGCGGCATTGATGCTATGCGCCCCTTCCTCAATCCTGAATCATTGAAGATTAACAAGAATGCATTTATTGAAGAATGGGCAACAACTCTACCCAAACTCTCTTACTTGCAATTCCAAAGAATCGGCTATTACAACATAGACAAAGATTCTACCCCCGAACACCTTGTCTTCAACAAAACAGTAGGACTGAGAGACACGAAATAAGTCAAACAACTTCAATATAATTTAATTGGAAGTAAATACTTATTTACAATATCCACCTATAACAAAATTCCCCTACTCACTTCTGAAATGAAGTGCAAGTAGGGGAATTTGTTTTTTTGATGTACCAAGAAAAAAGGGAGGGCTATAGGTCAAAATTATGATTTTACATTACTTTTCAACTGCCATGCATTATACAAATTGTGCCAAATACTATAGAACCCTCCTACTGTTGCAACTGCGGGAGAAAAGAAAGCACAACTCAACCATATTAACAACACTGTATTTTTCTGCCCCAAAGCCTGTGATGCAAGTATAGGCGAATGGTATTGCCGACCTAAGCACTTACCAACAACGAATTGGACTACACATGATATCAAAGCTGCAAATCCTACTATTATTTGCATAAAAATGGGAGTAGTACTTTTCATAATACTTTGCGCTGTCAAAGCCATTGCGATAAAGAGAGCTACAACCCACACTTGAAATGCTAACCCTTGACGTTTAACAATAACTGAAACAATCTTCGGAAAAAGCAGCCTGCACACACAACTTAAGACAAATGGAATTATCAACAAAGGCAATACTCGCTTTGCAACAAATAGTAATGTCTCGAAAAAATCTCCCACATTAATCGGATGAAGAAATGTTGCAATAAGGGGCACTAAGAAAGCGGTCATCAGCGTTGACAAAACTGTATAAACAGCAAGTGAACCTACTGAAACTGCTCCCAATTTTGAAGCTACGACAACTGCCGCTGTAGCCGTAGGACAAAGCAAACACAACATTAATGACTCAAAAAATATAGCAAGAAAACTATCCTGCGCAAATTTACTCGCAAAAAAGCAAAACGCAACAGCACTTGCCATCTGTATCAGCATAGCCCAAAAGTGCCAAGCACAAAATCTCATCGCGCTAAATTCCATCTTGCAAAATGCCACAAATAACATAACGCCTATTAATATTGGTTGCAACCATGCTACAACCTGCAAAACATAAGGCTTCACAACTACCGGCAATATTCCATCTGCCACAAAATAACTCAATATTCCAAGCAGCATGGCCAATGGTAAACTCAAAGCACTTTTCATAAAAATGAAATTGAAATCTGTAAGATTATATAGTTTTAAAGTTATGAGGGAATTTAATGAGTACTAAGAACAATTCATTATGCAGGGGAACACTAAGATATCGTCAGGATACAAAGTATTACTATTAACCGAATAATTAAACTTTGTACCCAAAACAACCTACTCATCGCACCTCTCTTCTCTATCATCAACTCGAATCAAACAACTCACATAAGTGGGGACTATTACTTCGTTTTACCGAAAAATATCAGTGTAGATAAGATATTATATATTTACCATTATTAAACATCTTCTCCCCCCTCACACAATAATAAACAAATTTTCGATTCAAACAATCCTACCAGTTCGCGTTCTAAAAAGTTCATCAACTATTCTAAAGTCTTACATCAGCTATGACGCTACTCTGCGAGTGAATCCTCCAACCTCAGCAATTCATCTCTCAAAGCTGCTGCAGTCACAAAGTCGAATGCTGCGGCCGCTTTCTTCATTTCTGTGCGCAGTTGTTCGATGTGCTTTTTCTTATCAATAGGCTTTGACGATGTTTCATACACGGCAGATTGCTCAGCAACCATAGATTGGTCTGCATAAACGGCTTTTTGCGGCACGGCGGCAGTATCTTGATTTTTGTTTGACAGACTCGACAAAGCATTCGTATTAAAGTCCTTAACAATTGGTTTCGGAACAATGCCATGAGCTGCATTATAAGCCAACTGTTTCATTCTTCGACGTTCTGTTTCATCTATTGTTTGTTGCATTGCAGCCGTAATCTTATCCGCATACATAATGACGCGCCCATTCACATTTCGGGCTGCACGCCCCGCGGTCTGCGTCAAGCTTCGAGCATCGCGAAGAAATCCCTCAATATCAGCATCCATTATCGCAACAAGCGCCACCTCCGGCAAATCAAGACCTTCGCGCAAAAGATTCACACCCACCAAAACATCATAAATACCTCTGCGTAAATCCTCCATAATTTGAACACGCTCCAACGTATCAACATCACTATGAATATAAGCTGTACTCACACCGTTCAATGTTAAATGCTCCGACAAATCCTCAGCATTGCGCTTCGAAAGTGTTGTAACAAGCACTCGTTCGCCCTTTTCGAGACACAGCTGAATTTCTTCCATTAAATCATCGACTGGCTGATCCTTTGGGCGAATTTCTATGGGAGGGTCAAGTAATCCTGTGGGGCGTATCACCTGGTCAACAACCACTCCTCCACACTGCTCCAACTCATACTTCGCCGGCGTTGCGCTGATATAGATCACCTGCTTTGCCATTTGCTCAAACTCCTCGAACTTAAGCGGACGATTGTCCAACGCTGCAGGAAGACGGAATCCATATTCAACCAACGAAGTCTTACGCGACCTGTCGCCACCATACATTGCTGAAATCTGAGGTACACTGACATGACTTTCATCAATAACTATCAAAAAATCCTCAGGAAAGAAATCCAGCAAGCAATAAGGGCGCGTTCCGGGTTCGCGACCATCAAAATAGCGAGAATAATTTTCAATACCTCGACAATGCCCCAACTCGCGTATCATCTCTATGTCATACCCTACTCGCTCCTCAAGGCGCTTGGCTTCAAACTCCTTTCCTTCATCTCTCAACTCTGCCGCACGTATTACGAGGTCGTCCTGAATTTTTCGGATAGCCATTTCCTGCGTTTCCTTTGACGTCAGAAACAGATTGGCGGGATATATTTTATAGGAAGTAAAATGCGCCAGGCGTTTTCCGGTCGATGCACATATCTCCTCGATACTATCAATTTCATTGTCCCAAAAGGTGACTCTTATCAATTCGTCGGCATAAGCAAGAAACACATCGACTGTATCGCCTTTTACTCTGAAATTGCCAGCCGCAGGCGCTATATCATTTCGCGTATATAGTGCATCAATCAACCTGCGGAGCAACACCTCCTGCGCCAACACCTTGCCCACCTCGAGTTCCACAACATTTTCGTAAAAGGCAGCAGGGTTGCCCATACCATAAATGCACGAAACAGAAGATACTACTACAACATCCTTCCTGCCTGAAAGCAGCGATGATGTAGCAGCCAATCTCAACTTATCAATTTCTTCATTAATGGCAAGGTCCTTTTCTATATAGGTATCTGTGGCTGCAATATAAGCCTCAGGCTGATAATAATCGTAATAACTCACATAATATTCCACAGCATTATGAGGAAAGAAACTCTTGAACTCGGAATACAGTTGGGCAGCCAATGTCTTATTGTGGCTCAACACCAACACGGGCTTATTGACATTGGCTATAACATTAGCAATCGTAAAAGTCTTTCCCGAACCCGTAACTCCCAACAATGTTTGTGCCCTTTGTCCGCTCAATACGCCCTCGGTCAGTTGGCGTATCGCCTCAGGCTGATCGCCCATAGGCGCATATTGAGAATGCAACTGAAAATTATTCATCGAAATATCTACGCTCCCTTTTTTGGTTACTATATTCAATCTCCCCCACACTTCAAACCACAAGAAACGAGTTTTCAGGTACTCAACGCATTCCTCGTTCATTAAGTTCGTACCTAAAAACTCGTTTACTTTCTCTCTACTTTTACTCTTGGAATCGCTTAGAAGCTCTAAGCAAGTGTCTCAACATTGAAGTAAATTCCTGCATTTCCTGCAATGTATTTAAATACAACAACGCCACCTTGATATTAGCATCTTCGTGCTGAATATGTTCCTGCAGTTTGTAGCGCATTGAAGCAATTTGTGCCTTCAGCGCATTGCCATCAACTACAGCTTCGTCGAAATGACTAAAGTCGCCCGCCACTATCATGCCTTGCACACGGCGAACGTAAGTTTGCACGTTCTCTGTCAAAGGCAACAGTTCATCGACATACTGCTTTGGCATGGGGTTAAAGTTATTATCAACATGCTCAATGATGGGTTCAATCATACGCTTCAGCCCATACAGCATCTGCGACACATTGTTACATCCCAAGTGGAACCACGTGTTCTTTTCGACTGCCATCAGTGCATCTATCTTTCGCATGCCCAGGATTTCCTTTCTGCGATAGCGTTTCCACAATCCCTTTGTTTCGAGCAACTGCGTATGCGCCTCACGCAACTTACGAATATCTTCCTCAACAAGACCATTTATAATCTGCGGAATAACATTATGAGTTGTGGTCAAAATCTCATTTTGCGTATTCGTAACATGCTGACGCAACAACGACCAACTCTGCGCCTTATCCGTGCATCGCACAAGCTGGCGGAAGAGCGTGTCCACATTCTCTGACTCTTGCTGCTTCTGCTTAAACTTACGGTTGTTATTGATAAGCACAAAAGCGATGATGCCAACGACGCAAATCATTGCGATAAAACCACCAAAATAATTAAGGCTTGCAATCGTCATGCTCAACAAGAAAGCAGCTCCCGCTGTTATGAACCAACCTCCCACAACTGTTATCACGCCCGTAATTCGATACACTGCCGTTTCGCGTCCCCAGGCTCTGTCCGCAAGACTCGAACCCATAGCGACCATAAAAGCCACATACGTTGTCGACAACGGCAATTGCAAAGAAGTACCGATTACAATAAGCAAGCCTGCCAAAACGAGGTTCACACTGGCTCTTACCAAGTCGAACGCCATGCCTTCGTCCAGAATTGCCTCTTCCGTGTTAAAACGACTGTTCACCCAAGCTGTGGTACGCTTTGGCACATACGAGCTAACAAACGAAGTCGTGGTCAACACACCACGTACTAACTTACGCGCCAACTTAGAACTCGAGAACACCTCCTCGCCGTCGTCCTGACGACTCAGATTGTTAGTATTTTCAATCACCTTGCGTGCCTTCTTCGAGGTCATCACGGCTATCGTCATAATCGCACCTGCTATTACCAAGAACCATGGTTTTGCGCTGACAAAGAACTCCTGAGTCGAAGGCACCGCTAATGTATCCATCGCAAAGGTTGAAGCATCGGGACATCCGTGGTCAAACCAAACCAGGACGGACTCCAAACCTGCCAAAGGCACACCGATAAAGTTCACCAAGTCGTTGCCTGCAAAAGCCATTGCCAACGCAAACGTGCCGAACAACACAATCAACTTGAATATATTCACCTTCAACAAATGCAATATCTCTACCAGCACGGTAAACACCACAAAGCATGTGAGCAAAATCTCCAACTTGTGGGCATCCATATAAGCAGGCGTCCACTCCGGATTGATCGAAATCAAAAGTTTTGAATTCTTCAAACCGCTCACAAGCAGGAAGTAGAAAATCGACGTAATGCTCAATCCGCCAAACACAGCGATACCATACTTCAGATTCTTCTTATAATTGAACGTAAACACCACGCGAGAAATCCACATCACAACCATACCAAAGACAAACGCAATCGCCACACTCAGGAATATACTGATAATCACTGTCAAAGCTTTATCCGTATTGATAAGATCGCCATAAGCAGCTCCGTCGCCTATAATCTTTGTCAGCGCCAACGCCGTCGTTGCACCAAACAGTCCAAACACCATCGAGACGGTAGTAGACGTAGGCAACCCCAGCGTGTTGAAGATGTCCATTAGTATAACGTCTGTTGCCGACACAGCCAGGAACACACACATCACCTCTTCCAGATAATAATGCTGCGGCTGCATAATGCCGTGGCGTGCAATGTCCATCATGCCGCTCGACGTTGTGGCACCCACAAAAATACCCACTGCGGCAACGATAATGGCAGTCCTAAACTTCGCCACCTTCGCCCCCACTGCCGGGCTCATAAAGTTTACAGCATCATTGGCCACCCCGATCGACAAATCGAATGTAGCCAAGGAAAACAGGAATACCAAAATTCCAATGTAGAAAAACAATTCCATAAATTTTATACGTTTATGTAAAAAAATAGTAATTCTATCCAATGCGCAGCGTTCGCAACAACGAGCAGTCGCCTTCTATAAATTCTTCATCACAAAAATGCAACAAACTTTGCAGTTCTCGATGTGCAAATACTATACGCTCCGCAAATATACCTCCATTTTTTGAATTAATTAACATTACAGCCCCAAAATCGTCAGAAATATTTTTGAAGAAAGAAACGCTGAGCGAATTTCAAAGTTAAACAAAAAATATTCTCAAAAAATCTTCTCACCTGCCAAAACAAATCAATACTTTTGCATTCGTTATAAAGATATATCTATAACCATGATTACTGTATTAACTCGAATTTTCAAGTTTTATCGCAACGGATTTGCCAATATGACTTGGGGGCGCACACTTTGGTTCATTATTCTTATTAAACTCGCCATAATGTTCTTCATTTTGCGCATATTTTTTTTCCAACCTACACTTCAAGGCAACGATGAAGAATGCGCCAACAGCGTTAGTAAACATCTAAAGCAAATGCACGATTAGTAATACTTAATACCCCATTACACATTAATTCATTGACTTTAACCACTTTAAACAACACATAAAAATGTTTACTCCAACTATTCTAACCTCCATCGAACCCGGCATGATTGATTGGGCACGCGCCCAATTTGCCCTCACAGCATGCTACCATTGGATTTTTGTTCCACTCACCTTGGGACTTGCCGTCATCATGGCATGCGCAGAAACTTTCTATTATATCAAGAAAGATGATTTTTGGAAACATACGGCCCTTTTCTGGCAAAAGCTCTTCGGTATCAACTTTGCCATTGGCGTAGCAACTGGTATTATATTAGAATTTGAGTTTGGCACCAACTGGAGCAATTATTCATGGATAGTTGGCGACATCTTTGGTGCTCCATTAGCTATCGAAGGGATTTTAGCTTTCTTTATGGAAGCCACGTTTATTGCCGTCATGTTCTTTGGTTGGGACAAAGTGAGCAAAGGTTTTCACCTTACATCAACATGGCTCACGGGAGTTGGCGCTACCCTCTCCGCATGGTGGATTCTTGTTGCAAATAGTTGGATGCAACATCCTGTCGGAATGCAATTCAACCCCGACACCGTGCGCAACGAAATGATGGATTTCTTTGCTATCGCCTTTTCCGAAGAAGCCTTCATCAAATTTCTCCACACCGTCATGAGTGGATGGATGACTGGAGCAGTGTTTGCGACAGCTGTTTGTGCGTGGTTCTTGCTTAAAAAGAGAAACTTACGCTTTTCTATCGAAAGCATACGACTCAGCGCCTGCATCGGAGTTATAGCAACCCTCATAACGCTTGCCACTGGCGACAAATCGGGCGTACACGTAGCCAACAACCAACCTACTAAATTCGCTGCTATTGAGGGACTTGAAAAGGGAGGTACACAATTAGGACTTTCAATCGTTCCAGGCATTGAAATTCCACAAATGCTTTCATTCCTCGCTACCCGAAATTCCGACGGATTTGTACCTGGTTTTCAAGAAATTCTACATACAGGCTACACATCACACAACGGAGAGCAAATACCCTCTGCAATCGAAAAAATAGAACGAGGTAAGAAGGCTCTACAAGGATTTAGCGATTATCGTAAACTTAAAAACACAAATAATGATGCAGCCCTCATCGCTCGCCAACAATTTGAAGAAAACGTTGACTACTTTGGTTATGGCTACATCAAGAATGTTGACGATTTAGTACCTCCTACCCCAATTGTTTATTGGGCATTCCGCATTATGGTAGGAAGTGGCATGTACATTCTTCTCATCTTTGGACTCCTCCTTTTCTACGCAAAACGACAAAGTTTAACGTCTGCAAACTGGCTTCTCTACGGAAGCATATTGGCAGTGCCTTTGGTTTACCTTGCCGGACAATGTGGATGGATTGTAGCTGAAGTTGGCCGCCAACCCTGGGCCATACAAGACCTTTTACCTGTCGGTGTAGCAGTTTCGCATATTCCGCAGTCCGCTGTCATCACAACATTTACAATTTTCGCTCTCCTCTTCACGCTGCTCCTTGCCATAGAGGTGAGAATCATGCTTAAAGCTATTTCAGAACATAAGTCAGAATAAAAAAACTACGACAAACATGACTACCTATTCTTTCCTTCAACATTATTGGTGGGCTATCATCTCCCTGCTTGCAGGAATACTGACATTTCTTCTTTTCGTTCAAGGTGCCAACTCTTTGCTCTATACGGCAGCTAAAGACGAAACACAATACAAACTCATTATGAATTCCACCGGACGAAAGTGGGAACTAACGTTCACTACACTTGTCACCTTTGGCGGAGCATTCTTTGCTTCATTCCCTTTATTCTATAGCACAAGTTTTGGCGGAGCTTATTGGGTTTGGATAGCTTTGTTATTGAGTTTTGTCGTTCAAGCCGTTTCTTACGAATACCAATCCAAAAGTGGCAACATAGTAGGTAAGAAAACATTCCGCATCCTCCTTGTAGTCAGCGGAATTATTTCACCACTACTCATCGGTACTGCTGTTAGTACATTCTTCTATGGCGCATCATTCGTTGTAAACAAAGAAGCCATTGCAGAACCTCTCGCCCCCGTCATCAGTTATTGGACAAATCCATGGCGTGGTCTTGAAGCACTATGGTCGCCATTCTTCAACCTTGTCTTAGGTTTTGCTATGGTAATGCTAAGTAGAAGCCTCGGTGCACTTTATCTCATCAACAACATCCACAACAAACCGCTTATGCAGCGCCTGCGTCTGTTACTCCTCTCCAACAGCATTTGGTTTGTCATCTCATTCGTAACCTATCTCGTGGCTATCTTCACTAAGACAGGATATCATGCTGATCCCACAACAGGCACCATTAGCATAATTGACTACAAATACCTCAATAATATAATCGAGATGCCTATTGTGTTCTTAATGCTGATTGTCGGCATAGTGTTTGTTCTCTATGGCATCATCCGCACGATTATTCAAGCAGACTACACACGCGGAATTTGGAGTGCGGGTTTTGGAAGTATCATTACAGTGATGTCACTATTCCTCACTTTAGGCTACAACAACACAGCCTATTATCCATCAATAGCTGACATCCAAAGTTCACTGACCATCAGCAATAGTTGTTCAAGCGAATTTACACTCTTTACAATGTCAATCGTTTCGATCATCATCCCCTTCGTAATTGCTTACATCGCCTACTGCTGGAGAAAAATGGACAAAAAAAAATTGACTGGAAAAGAAGTCTCAGAAAGTCCTCATCTCTATTAAGACACCACCTTTGAAATAGAACATACGTATTTCATAGAATAAAAGTCTTTCCGTAAAGTACTGAATATGAAAGCAAAATAATAAAAACACGTGGAGATACTCATAAAAGAAGTTTCTCCACGTTTTTTATATTTAGCTCTACTTTCACAAACTTCAATTGAACCAGGTTATGAGGTTGTTAGGTTGCTACGCTTTAAGGTTTTAAGGACTATCCAGACTGTTAATATAAAAAAAATAGTAGACGAGTTTTTAGGTACGAGTAGACGAGATAGTTAGCCTCAAACGCTTGTTTGCACGCTGCATAGTCTTAAAGCTTCATAACCTCATAACTTGAAGACCTCATAACCATAAGACCTTAGAACCTAACAAGTTGAGCACTTGCGAAACTTGAATATATTTAAACGAATGAGGAAGTAAACCGAATGGTACACCTTAATACCTTACACCTTGATACCTTAAAACCTAAGGGAGTTATACGTTTCCAAACCTAAATAATCTTGCGGGATTAATCGGTTGATTGTCTCGCAAGATTTTTATTTTGCCAAGCAATTTTTCTCACCAAAGTTATTAACACCAAATAATCGTTTGGTGTTATGTTTGATTTTATAAATTTGACTCTACAAGAGTTCATTCGTAAATTCAATTGTGAGGATGTTTGCTTGAGTTATCTTGAGAAGAGATTTTGGAACAATACCCCTGTTTCTCCTTTTGCCCCATCCTCAAAAGTGTATAACTATGGCAATCATAAGTACCGATGTAGAAACACAGGCAAAAACTTTAATGTCAAGACAAATACTCTGTTCCACGGAACGAAAGTACCACTTGACAAATGGTTTTATGCTATCTGGAAGATTGCTAATAGCACAAATGGAAAATCCTCAGTACAACTGTGCAAGGAAATTGGTATTAGACAGACTACTGCTTGGTCTATGCTTCATCGTATCCGTATGTGTATGAGTGCTGAGAATGTCGCTAAAATGAGTGGTGAAGTTGAACTTGACGAAACGTATGTTGGCGGAAAGGAAAAGAGCAAACATTCGAACAAGAGAATACCACATAATCAAGTCAGAAGTACAAAGACAAGAACAGCAGTATTAGGTATGCTTGAAAGAAATGGCAGAGTCGTATACCGTGTTATCAAAGGTAGAGTTACCAAAAAGAAACTTACCGCACCAATGCTTACTACAATCAAACGCACCGCCACTCTATACACTGACGAATATAGTGGCTATAATCTCATTGGCAAAGTTTATAAGCGTGAGAAAGTAAACCATAGCAAGAAACTATATGTTAAAGGCAAATCACATACTAATGGTATCGAAGGCTTTTGGTCAACAGTCAAAAGAAGTTTTGTAGGTGTTTACTACAAGATGAGCCGAAAGTATTTGCATTTGTATATGAACGAATATGTATTCCGTCACAATGTAGCAAAGGAGAATGGATTGAATAGATTTAACCATTTCCTCACTCTTGCTAATAGACACGTTCCACTCAAAGAATTAGTTGCATAATGAAGACAAATAGAAACAAAAAAAGACATTGTACTAACACCAGAAGAGGTAGCACAATTTAAAGCATTAGGATGGAAAGGTATTATGAATAAAGCAAAATCCTATAATCCTAATGCTAAGAAAACCTCAAAGAAGAAAGGTTGCAAGAAATAAGTCAATTATTCATACCATCCTTCTTTGGCAAGCCATATTACCATTTCAACAACTGCGTCCATTAGATTGAGTGCGAAATTTGAAGTGTGTATATATTTACCATCTATTGTTACATAAGAAACAGAATGGTGGTCTATACGCAGAAAATACTGAGTGGAATCTGATAAAGTTTCTTCATCATCTCCCAAAACTGTAATTGAATCACGCAGTAGGTCTATCAATTTAGATAGTGACCACGCTGATGTAAGTTTCCAATTAGGGTGGCCGCATCGTTTTTGAGCAGATTCTTTGAATTCTAATATTGGCTCCAATGGTACTGCGTCAGTAGTGACCCATACAAAGTCGGCATTATCAGTAGGAGTACTTGCTTGAATGAGTTTAAGGGATAGCCGAAACGAGGTTGCGGTTGGATTGGTTTTATTTTCCATTTTCGGCATCTTCTTTAAGTTTCTTTTCAAGATACTCACGCATAAGTCTGTCGGTCTGCTCTTTTTCGGCTTGACGCTTTTCCTCTTCTGCTTTCTTTCTCATCTTTGGTCATAGTCAAATAAACCAATGATAAAGCACACGATAAAGATAACAGCGAAGAATGATAAAGCAATTACAGGGTCTGCTTTTGGTGCGACAAGCATATTTATTATGGCATAACCGCAAGCACCAAAGAATCCAATGGAAAATGCATAGAAAATCTTTTTCATAATGGCGAATTTTACAAGGTTCTCCGTGGGCAGACAATTGGAGAATTTCTACAATGTTTATTAGTAAAAAGAACGTGGACTGCCACCTTGCATCCTTGTAGGTATCGCCAAACACCTGAATACACGCACGGTAGGCAGCCCACGTATATGAGCTGCTCCGTGCCTCGTGTATTCTTTGTTTTTTGATTGGCGATTTTTACAAGGAATGAGGCACATTCTTTATTATTTCCAAACATTGTCCCGAAAGACTATGCAAAGGTACGGAATTTCTTCGATATTCTGCTTACCTCACTTCGCTTTATGTGAAAATTTGTATTATTGACGTTGAGAATCAAGCCATTTAGCAAAATACTCTTGAAACTCCCTACGATTATTGAATTTGCTATGGTCAAACTTAATGCCAGTGATTTCTTCAAACCTCTCAATGGCTATTAAGTCCACAAAAGGAAATTTTGAATTCAATTCCTTTTCCGTGAATATATGCCCCTTTGTCTTTACACTTTTATTAATGATATTAGTGAGATATTTCAAAAGTGTGCTTGTCGCTGAGTTACAAGCAACCTCGCCATTGATACTGCTATCGCTAACAGAAAGTACTGATAGTGGTTTCTCAATTGAGTAGAATGCTTCTGAAAAATGTTGCTTGAAGTTTCTATATCCTGTAACTTCAATATCATAAGAGTCATCTCCTTGCTCTTTCAATCTATAATAATTCTTGATTCGTCCATTTTGTAATACTTAAAAAAGTTATTATCGCAACCATTATGCTCTTACTTGTTATTAACTTTGCTGAGAACATGCAACTATAATAGCCTTATAATAGGAATGTATAATAGCTGTAGATAAATTATTAAGTAACTTTATTTTTGATAAAATACAAATATTTAAAATATAAATCGTAAATTTGCACTTAGTAAGTGTGTTATATAATTATTTGTAAAGTATAAACCATAATATAATTTGTTGTATGGCACTATCTTATAACGAAATTGTAAATAAAATTGATGAGCATTTAAGAAAAAGCGGTAAACGTTATTATTCTGAATTCTACATAGGTGTGTCCCAAAATGCAGTAAAACGACTTTTTGAGGAACATCATGTCGATAAAGAAAACTCTTGGTGGATATACACGACTGCTACATCCTCAGAAGTTGCAAGACAAGTTGAAAAACATTATCTAGATTTAGGTATGCGTGGTGGTACTGGTGGCGGAGATGATAAATCGAAAATGGTATATTGTTATGTTGTAACCTCAACAACAACAGAATGATTATGGAGATACCTAAACAAATAAAAAAACGCTTTGTCGTTTTTTTAGACATTATGGGATTTAAAGAAAGAGTTGCAAGAAACACTCAAGAATCTTTATATAAAGAACTGACTGCCTTTAATAGAGATATTGCCACTATCATTAATAGCACCAAACTTACCAAAGCCGAACATACATCTAAACTGGATGATAGTTCCGATGTTACGCTAAAGACTGTAGAAGATGAGAAAGACGAAATCCTTTTAGCACAATTTTCCGACAGTATCGTAATATTTAGTAATGGCAACACTGAAAAGAATTTGATAACTATATCAAATGTGGCGAAACAGATTATGATAGCAGCCATCAATAGAGAAAAACCAATACCACTAAAAGGGGCATTAGCAGAAGGGTATATCACATGTGATAAGGATAAGCAGTTATTCTTTGGACAGGCTTTAATAGACGCTTATCTTCTTGAAGAAAATATCCAATATTACGGTATTGTAGTTCATCACTCTGCTGAACAGTCTGTTAAAAATTATGCAACAGAGATGTTTAAAGACAATTTAGTTCCATTAAAAAGTGGAAAAATCAATCATTATGAATTAGTTTGGTATAATGATACTTCTGATGATGTTAAATCGGGATTAGAAAGAATAAGATTAAATGTATCTGATTCGCCTAGAAAATATGTAGATAACACAAATAGCATAATTGATGATTTTATAGAAAAAAAGAATAAATGATGCACATTTGTTCTTACTTAAAGTGGCGTACCCTAAATGAACAGAGGGTACGCCACTTTCTCTTGTGTTCAAAGTTATTCTAAATGCAACTGAATTTGAAAATTTAGTTTAGGTTTGGAAACGTATAACTCCCAAACCTAATTAGTTGAACATTTGCGAAACTTCAATTTTTTATTTGTGAATTTTCTTTATTCTCGTAATTTAATAAGCTGAAAATCCTGCTTCAACTTCTTTCGTGCATTTCAATTTTTGCACCTAAAATCGAGTGTGCAAAAATCGCTTTTTTTGTAAATCTCGAAATAACAAAAGTGGGTGTAAAACTGTTAACTTTTGTAAAAATGGCGCGAAATGCAGATTTGGAGATCGCTGAAAAATATTGTATATTTGCATAAAGATTAAGGAGGGCATCGCTGCCCTCCTTTTTTTGTGACCTTTCTCCTGAAAACTTCCTTTGAAGAAGGATTTTCTTCCTTTTAAGTAGGAAATTTTTCCTTTTAAGAAA
>JAZQXH010000022.1:0-8396 GCA_045632745.1 Alloprevotella sp. | reverse complement strand
GCTTGCGCCACCCAAAACCACCCAACAAAATTCCGTAACTGCCTGATAAACAATAAGCGCCATAATGTTGCAACAAAAAGTGATGAAGTCAGGAAATAATTGATACTTGCAATACTTTGATAAATACGACAATGGCTGCACACTCCTTGCATAAGGTTTGTGCAGCCATTGTTTTAGGATTCGTATGTCGCCTGCGGAATTACGAAAGTCTGATTTTTCAGCATCTGAAGCTGTTGCACTTCAAACGAATGCGCAGGTGAGCGAAGCAAGATTAGAATCTTACGATAGTAGCGTCGCGGTCGGGACTTACGCTGACAATCTTGATGGGCGTAGCGAGTTCCTTTTCAAGATAAGCGATGTAGCTCTTGAATGCTTCGGGGAACTGGTCTTCGCTACGAAGGTCAGAGAGCGGAGTTTTCCAGCCGGGAATGTCGATATATACGGGCTGCCAACCTTCAGTGTCGTAGGGCATTGTAGTTGTGCGCACGCCGTCTTTTTCGTAAGCCACGCACGCCTTGATTGTGTCAAAGCCATCGAGCACGTCGCCCTTCATCATGATGAGGTCCGTTACGCCATTAATCATAATCGCGTACTTCAACGCTACGAGGTCCATCCAACCACAACGGCGGTTGCGACCTGTCACTGCGCCATACTCATTACCGATGTGGCGAATTGTGTCGCCAGTTTCGTCGAAGAGTTCCACGGGGAAGGGACCCGAACCTACGCGAGTTGAGTAAGCCTTGAAGATACCGAAGATGCGGTCAATCTTGTTGGGAGCTACTCCAAGACCTGTGCAAACGCCACCACTCGTCGTGTTGCTCGAAGATACGAAGGGATAAGTACCGTGGTCGATGTCGAGAAGCGAACCTTGTGCGCCTTCAGCCAACACTGTCTTTCCTTCGGCAAGGTATTGGTTGATATCGATTTCAGTTTCGCGGAGTTGGAAACCACGCATGTATTCGATACCTTCCATCCACTTTTGTTCTTCCTCAGTGATGTCGTAATCAGTGAAGTTGAGGTCGCGCAAAATCTGTTCGTGGCGCGCCTTGAGTGCGTTGTACTTCGCTTCAAAGTTTTCGAGGATGTCGCCAACTCGGAGACCCACGCGTGCTGCCTTGTCGGAGTAAGTAGGACCAATGCCCTTGCCGGTCGTACCTACCTTGTTCTTACCCTTAGCAGCTTCGTAAGCGCGGTCGAGTACGCGGTGAGTAGGCAGGATGAGGTGTGCGCGGCAACTGATGTGAAGGCGATTCTTGAGTTCGTAGCCTGCATTTTCGAGTTCGCGCGCTTCAGCCATAAAGAGGTCGGGCGCAATCACACAACCATTGCCGATAATGTTGATTTTGCCTTCGTCGAAGATACCTGAAGGGATGGAACGAAGCACAAACTTCTTTCCTTCAAAAATAATCGTGTGTCCAGCGTTTGGACCACCTGCGAAACGTGCAACGACGTCGTACTGCGGTGTGAAGTAGTCAACTACTTTACCTTTTCCTTCGTCGCCAAAAACGATGCCAAGGAGGGCATCAACTTTTCCTTTTGCCATAGTTTTATATTGAGTATTTTAATGTGCGAATATGTAAGGTTACGCTATCTTATTAATGAGTGAACGGAAGATTTCTGCCATCAGCGGTTGCACTTCGTTGGCTGCACGCTGCACTTCCTCGTGGCTTACTTCGACAATCTTTCCTTCAACGCCGAGGTCGGTGATGATAGAGATGCCAAACGTGCGGATACCGCAATGGTGTGCCACGATTACTTCGGGCACAGTTGACATACCCACCGCGTCGCCGCCCATGATGCGATACATTCTGTATTCCGCAGGCGTTTCAAACGTCGGACCCTGCACGCCGACATATACACCCTCAACCACCTTGATTCCCTTTTCTGCGGCAATAGTGCGCGCCATGTCAAGGAAGGCTCTGTCGTAGGTTTCCGACATGTCGGGGAAGCGAGGACCCGTTGGAAAGTTTGGTCCGTTCAGCGGATGTTCGGGGAAGAAGTTGATATGGTCGGTGATGAGCATGAGGTCGCCAATTTCGAAGTCGGGATTCATGCCGCCTGCTGCGTTAGATACGAAGAGGTTCTTTATGCCCAATTCGTACATCACGCGAATGGGGAATGTCACCTGCTTCATCGAATAGCCCTCGTAGAAGTGGAAGCGTCCCTGCATTGCCAACACTTCTTTGCCGCCAAGCAGTCCGAAGATGAGCTTTCCGCTGTGACCTTCAACGGTAGAAATGGGGAAATTAGGAATTTCCGAGTAGGGGAACGCATCGATAATTTCGATTTCCTGTGCCAGACGTCCCAATCCTGTGCCTAAAATTACGGCCGTCGTTGGGCGCGAAGTGGTATGTTCAGTTATCCACTGAGCTGTTTCTTTAATTTGTTCCAACATAATCAGAGAGTATTTTGTTAAAACGTTCGGTTTCGTTGAAAAGAAACGATATTTTGATGGGTTGCACCACGAGTGCTTTGAGCACCTGCGGCGAAAGTCCTTCCAGATGTTGCAAACGAGCGGCGTCCTTTTCCGTCGTCAGAATCTTAGCGTCTTCAGGCAGTTGTTCGTACGCCTTATTAATGCGTAGCACGTCGCCGGGCGTAAAGGAGTGATGGTCGGGGAAAGCCAACTTTTGAAGTGTGCAACCCTTTCTTTCAAGATAATCGTAGAGCGGGGCAGGTTTGGCAATTCCTGTCAGCACTAAAAGCGAGGAAGGCAAAGTGACCTCCGTCTGCGTGCCGAACATGCGCGGAGTATCGTAAGCAAAGGAAGTGAAGAACACTTGCTGATGCGCCAAAGGTTTGAGTTTGTCAACGATGCATCGGCGATCAGCGTCGCTCAGTTCGGCAGGGCATTTCGTAACGATGATGATGTCGGCACGCTTTGCTCCGGAGCGACACTCACGAAGTCTGCCCCACGGCATAACGCGGTCGGCGTAGTAAGGACATCGGTAGTCCGTGAGCAAGATGCTCAGTCCGGGCTTTACGTATCGGTGCTGAAAGGCATCGTCGAGTACGATAGCTTTGGGGATGAGCGATTTCGCTTCGGGCTGGAGCAACTTGTTGATGCCCACCACGCGCTTTTCGCAAACAGCTACCGTGATATTCGGAAACTTCTGCTTTATCTGCAAAGGTTCGTCGCCAACATCGCGAGCTTTTGAGGATGTCTCGACGTAGCGAAAGCCTTTCGTTGAGCGTCCGTAGCCCCTACTCAGCACCGCCATGTGCGAAACCTGCTCTTTCAGCAACTTCACAAGGTATTCTGTGTGGGGCGTTTTGCCTGTACCGCCCACCGAAAGATTTCCTACCGATATAACCGGCAGTTCGAACTGCGTTTGCTTGAGTATCCATCCTTTGTCGAACATCAAGTTGCGCAGCGCCATGATGATGCTTAGCATAGCATGGTTTTCTTAAGATGGATTTAAGGCTTACTGCAAATTGATTTCGTAAGGAATGCGAGCGTAAATATTGGGCTTGTTGCCAGCCTGCTTTACGAACTTGAGGTGATGATAGTGCTCGCCAAGCATCGACTTGAGTTCGCGCTCCATGTAATCTTCCTTCACAGTGTTAGCCACTTGTTCGAGGATGTTGCCGGCAGCGGGATAGTTTGCCACCTTATAATTATTGTCGAGCGCAGCCATGCTTGCAGCGTGCTGAATTGCAGCGTCGAGCGTTCCGAGTTCGTCAACAAGGCCGATTTCCAAAGCCTGCTCGCCAGTCCATACGCGTCCCTGAGCAATTTTGTTGACTTCTTCCTTCGTCATGCCGCGTCCGTCGGCAACACGTGTGAGGAAAAGGTCGTAACCACGTTCGATGCGTGCCTGAAGTACTTCTGATTCGGCTGCATTAAAGCCACGCGACAAACTACCAAAGTCGGCAGAATTATTTGTCTTGACAACGTCGAAACGAAGTCCGAGCTTGTCAGTCAGCAATCCGCTAAAGTTGGGCACAAGTCCGAAGATACCAATCGAACCTGTGATGGTCGTAGCGTCAGCGTAGATTTTGTTGGCGTTGCACGACATGTAGTAACCACCGGATGCTGCCACGCCACCCATTGAAACGACTACGGGCTTCTTCTGTTTGAGTGCCTCAATCGCGTTCCACATTTGTTCGCTCGCATAAGCGCTACCGCCGGGCGAGTTGATGCGGAGCACAACAGCCTTGACGTTGTCGTCGTTCATCAGTTTGTCGAGGTCTTCAACCACTTTGTTGCCCACGATTTCAGCACTTCCGGCGCCAAAACCAACTGCTGCTTCGTCCACAATTTCTCCAAAGGCATAGTAAACAGCAACTTCCTGCTTCTTCGCCGATGCTTGAGTTTTATTTAATTTCGCGAGGTCGGCGGGCGTAATGAAGTTTACCTTCGCATTGCCATTGGCTTGGCGAAGCACGTCGCGCATTCCATTACTATATACGAGCGTATCGATGAGACCGGCTTCTACAGCCTTGTCGGCATCTTCGAACGAAATATAATTGTCGGCTAATTCGTTGAGCTTTTCGGGAGTTAGGTTGCGCGACTCTGCTACGTCGCTCACAAGGTTTGCCCAAATGCTGTTGATGTATGAAAGCGTCTGCTCGCGGTTTGCGGGGCTCATTTCAGTAGCGATGTAGGGTTCTACCGCGCTCTTGTATGTACCAACGCGGAACACCTGCATCTTGACGCCCAACTTTTCCAACAAGTCCTTGTAGAACATGGGCTGAGCAGCAATACCCGTCCATGCAACCATACCCGAGGGGTTGAGCATCACTTTGTCAGCGATACTTGCAACGTAGTAAGCTCCCTGCGTGTAGTTGTCGCCATAAGCAAGGATGAACTTGCCTGTTGTTGAGAAGTCGCTGAGCGCACTGCGGATTTCTTCTATTGAAGCATAGTCGCCGCTCATCATTCCTGCTTCGAGGTAGATACCATTGATTTTGTCATCGGTCTTAGCCACCTTGATAGCCGCAAGGATGTCCTCCAAGCTTTGTTCTTCCATCGCGCTGTTCGAGAGGAGCGAGCTGAAAGGATTGTCCTCCACGCGTTCTTCGAGCGTACCGCTAAGCGAAATGCGGAGCACGCTGTTGTCCTTCACGACAGTAGGCGTGTCGCTGAGCGCGGCAAACGAACCTACCACGATGAAAAACAAGAATACCGACACGAAGCCTGTAATGATGCTGCCTACCAAGAAAGCAGCCAGCGCCTGAAGAAAACCGTGGAACCACGACTTATTCTTTACGACGTATGTAGGAGTAGTGCGATTCATTGCAGCACGTTCTTCGGGAGTGGGAGGAATGTTTAGGTTGTCCATATTTTTAAGTCTTTAGATTTTAGTTTTTAATAAATTTGATTATCGTTTGCGGGAATGCGCCGACATCAATTCTGAGGAGCAACCCCATTTTGTTTCGTTCCAGATTGCCGGCACATTACAGTGCATCGATGCACACTTCTACGGGGCAGTGGTCCGAACCGAGAATGCCTGCATGGATTTGTGCGCTCTGCAACTGCTGACGGAGCTGTTCCGACGCAAGGAAGTAGTCAATGCGCCACCCTACGTTCTTCTGTCGTGCGCTAAAGCGGTAGCTCCACCACGAGTAAGCGCCTTCGAGCGTGGGATAGAAATGGCGGAATGTATCGACAAAGCCACTTTCGAGCAACGTCGTGAACTTTGCTCGCTCCTCGGGCGTAAATCCGGGATTCTTCGTATTGCCCTTCGGATTCTTCAGGTCGATTTCCTTGTGTGCTACGTTGAGGTCGCCACAAACGACTACGGGCTTCTTGGCGTTGAGCGCAAGCAAGTATTGGCGGAAGTCGTCCTCCCACTGCATACGATAGTCGAGGCGCTTCAGTCCGTCCTGTGCGTTGGGCGTATATACGGTCACCATGTAAAAGGTGTCGAACTCCAGCGTAATGACGCGTCCTTCCGTGTCGTGCTCCGCAATGCCGATGCCGTAGCTCACGCTCAGCGGTTCGCGGCGACTGAAGATGGCAGTGCCCGAGTAGCCCTTCTTTTCAGCATAGTTCCAGTAGGCGTGATATCCCTCGAAGTTGAGGTCGATTTGTCCGGCTTGCACCTTCGTTTCCTGCAAGCAGAATATGTCGGCGTCGAGTTCGGCAAAGATTTCGCGGAATCCCTTTTCGCAGCAAGCGCGAATGCCGTTGACGTTCCAGGATATGAATTTCATAGTTGTCAGCTTGTCTGAATTTTCGGAAGCGCTGCGATTCACTACCCTGCAAAAAGCGGAGAATTCCACCTTCGACTGCATTGCGAGCGCATATTCCTCATTATATTACACGCAAAAGTAATTAAAATCTTTCACGTTTCCACAATTTCAAGGGATTTTCCTTAACTTTGCTTTGAATTTTAGTTTGAATGATATGAAAACTTCGCTATCCGCTATATTCTTTTTCTTAGCCGCCGTGCTTTGTGCGCAACCCAAGATTGAGTTTCCGTCCGAGGAGGCCTCTTTGGGCGAGGTGGCATGGCAGTCGCCCCGCATCGCTACATTTTCTTTTCTGAATGCCGGAAACGAACCTTTGCAAATTACGAAAGTGCGCCCTGATTGCGACTGTACAAACGCCGTTTGGCCCGCTCAACCGATTCCGCCTGGCGAGCGCGCCGAGATTTCCGTGCGTTTCGATGCCACTTTGTTGGGACGTTTCGACAAGTCGCTGGCTGTTTACACGAATGCGCAGGACGATCCGATTTACCTCCATGTAATGGGCGTTGTGGTGCGCGAGGTTACGTTCCGCTCCGATGATTTTGCTCACCGCATTGCCGATTATCATCTGGACAAAAACGTTATAGAGTTCGACAATGTCAAGCAGGGCACAACTCCCAAGACTGTGATTCAGGTTTTTAACGGCAGTGCCCATGCTTTCCATCCCGAATTGATGCACCTCCCGTCTTATCTTTCTGCAGTGGCAATGCCCGAACTGATAGAACCCGGTAAAAAGGGCGAACTTCATGTAGAATTGAATTCCTCGCTCTTGCGCGACATGGGACTGACGAAGACCAGTGTTTACCTCAGTCGCTTTGTAGGCGACCGTGTCAGTGAGGAAAACGAGCTCGAAGTGTTTGTCACGATGGTGCCTGAGTCGGATGCTACGCCCGAGCAACTTGCCAGTGCGCCCGAAATCGTGCTCTCCGACTCAGTGCTCCACTTAGGACCTTTCGGTAAAAAGAAGTCCCTGCGAGGCACCGTGATGGTTTCTAACAAAGGCTTCTCACCGCTCGAAATCAAGCGTTTGCAAGTGTATAATCCCGGTCTGAACGTAAGTCTGTCTTCCGCCGTGATTCAGCCCGGAAAGTCTGCAAAGATGAAAATAAAACTCACGAATGATGCTCACTCCAAAGGTAAGCGCAGCATTTTGCTCATCACCAACGACCCACGCAATCCCAAAGTTGTGGTGAATGTTGATTAGGAGAAAAGCGACTGCGAAACCAATGGGCGCTGGCGAATAAGGGCCAGTCTTGAAAAGAACACCTTCGCCCCAAACTACTGCTTTATAATCTCTATAGCATCTGTAGTTTCTATGGTCTTTATAGTTTCTATTTCTATAGTCTCTATAGCATCTATAATTTCTATAGCATCTATACCCCCAAAAAGAAACCTCACAACCTCACAACCTCAATTATGCTTTCAATTATCTGCGCTTTGGCGCAAAACAATGCCATTGGCTATCAGAACCGTTTGCTTTTTCGTTTGAGCGCTGACCTCAAGCGTTTTAAGGAATTGACAACGGGCCATACGATTATCATGGGGCGCAAAACGTACGAGTCTCTGCCTAAGGGAGCGCTTCCAAATCGTCGAAACATTGTGCTCACGCGCAATGCCGATGCGCAGTATCCCAACTGCGAAGTCTTCGGCAGTCTGCAAGCTGCGCTCGATGCCTGCGACCCTGCAGAACAGGTGTTCATCATCGGTGGCGAAGGCGTTTATGCCGAAGCACTTCCGCTTGCCGACCGCCTTTATCTCACACACGTACATGCCACTCCCGAGCATGCCGATGCCTTTTTCCCTGCCGTGGATTATGCGGCATGGAAGGTAGAGAAGAAGGAGTCGCACGAACCCGACGAAAAGAACGAGTGTGCCTTTACTTTTGTGGACTATCACAGATAATGCTTTTATGCAAATATGCAATCGATATGCAAGTTGAGGCGCATGTTGTGAAGTTGCACAAAAGTGCCAAAAACAAGGTGCATAGATTGCAAAATCAGGAGTGATACTGTTAATATTTGTAAAAATGGCGCGAAATGCAGATTTGGAGATCGCCGATTTCTGTTGTATATTTGCACTACGATATAGGAGGGCACCCTTGCCCTCCTTTTTTTTGTGACCTTTCTCCTGAAAACTTCCTTTGAAGAAGGAATTTCTTCCTTTGAAGTAGGAATTTTTTCCTTTGAAGAAAAACTTTTTTC
>JAZQXH010000021.1:0-5891 GCA_045632745.1 Alloprevotella sp. | reverse complement strand
AATTTCCTACTTAAAAGGAAGAAAATCCTTCTTCAAAGGAAGTTTTCAGGAGAAAGGTCACAAAAAAAGGAGGGCAGCACAGCCCTCCTTTAACTTTATGCAAATATACATCATTTTTCGGCGATCTCCAAATCTGCATTTTGCGACATTTTTACAAAAGTTAACAGTTTGGCACCCACTTTTGCTATTTCTGAACTTACAAAAACTGCGGTTTTTGCACGTCCGATTTTAGGGGCAAAAATTGAAATGCACGAAAAAAATCAAAGTAAGATTTTTTAAGAATTATATTTGAGGTTTTAAGTTAAGGTTATGAGGTTATAAGGTTTTAAGGTTATAAGGTTGCCCTGCGGAATGAATGCCAGCGTACTTTTCAGCGTTTGAGTCAAACCATCTCGTCTACTCGTATCTAATAACTCGTCTACTATTTTTAGGTTATAAGGTTGTAAGGTTTTAAGGTTGCCCTGCGGAATGAGTGCCAGCGTACATTTCAGCGTTTGAGTCTAACCATCTCGTCTACTCGTACCTAAACTTGTTTAATCAAAAAAACGTGTTACTTATGGATTATGCTCCAAAAGTAACACGTTTTATGTATTGGGTCAATGGATATTCTTTGTGTATGAGACCAAATTTCAGACCTATAGACCTTATTTTGTTGGCACAACGTGCTTGCCGTAACTCAGTTTGATGAGGTCGAAGAAGGGCACGTGCTGATTGAGGCGCTCAACGAATTTGGCGTAATCGCGCTGCGACTGCACAGTCCATCCGGCTTCGGCAACGGCTATCAGGCGGGGGAAGGTGAGGTATTCGAGCGTTTCGTTGTCGAAGACATACTCGGTCCAGAAGTTCGCCTGTACCCCCTTATAGCGTGGGAGCAACTCGGGCGCAATTCCCTTTGCCGGCACGTAGCTATAGACGCGTTCGAGCGTTTCGTGACCGTGTCCCTGCGAGCGAGGTTCGGTGGGGTCGGTGCTTTGTCGGCGGTTGATGTAGTAGGGGATTTGGGGCGAAAGAATGTTGTCGAACCCACGTTCGGCTGCCACTCTTGCCGCATTGTCGGCGCCAATCCATGCCATCACGGTGATGTCCTTCAACTCGGCTGTGTTGCCGTGGAGCATTTCGTTCCAGAAGATGAGTTTGCGCTGCTCTGCCTTGGGCTTCGTAAGGATGTAGTCCTGCACCTGCTTGTAGAAGTCCGTCTGAAGGTCGCGGAAGTTAGTGCTGCCGATGGCTGCGAGGCGCTGCTTGCAAAGGTCGTTGTGCTCCCACTTATGCGTGGGGCATTCGTCGCCACCGAGGTGAATGTAGCCGAAGGGGAAGAGTGCGGTGAGTTCGTCCACTACGTCCTTTGTGAACTGCACAGCCGCAGGCGCTGCCACGTTCATCACGTCAGCTGAAACGCCCTGCGAGAGCCACACTTCGTGCTTTTCTTTGGGTGTGCACGACAGTTCGGGATATGCCGCCAATGCCGCCTGGAAGTGGCCGGGCATATCGATTTCGGGCAGAATCTCTACGAAGCGTTCCTTGGCGTAAGCCACGACTTCGCGGATATCTTCCTGCGTATAGAAACCGCCGTAGTGCTCGCCGTCCGTGGGATATTCGTCGCCCCAACCGAGCTTCTTGGTGTTGCGCCAGGCTGCGACTTCAGTAAGTTTAGGATACTTCTTGATTTCGATGCGCCAGCCCTGGTCTTCGGTGAGGTGCCAGTGGAAACGGTTCATCTTGTAAGTAGCCATGAGGTCGATGATGCGCTTCACCTCGTCCTTTCCGAAGAAGTGGCGACCCTCGTCGAGCATAAAGCCGCGCCAACCGTAGAGAGGTTCGTCGGCAATGCTTACGCAGGGCACTTCAATCTTCGTCTTCGTCGTCAAAGCCGTGCCTGCCATGATTTCCTTGGGCATCAGTTGCTTGAGCGTCTGCAGTGCGTAGAACACGCCGGCAGGGCTCGATACTTCAATGATAATCGCTTCGCTTTCAACCTCAAGACGATAGCCCTCGGGATTGATGTTGGGGTTGAGGCGCACGTCCATCACGGAGCGAGGGGGATATTTCGTGTACTTCGTCTTGATGCCGGTGCTTTCCTTCAGTTGCAGTGCAAAGCGGTCAACGACCATCTTCAGACTGTCGTTTTCGTAGTCGGCTACGCAGACCAAAAGTTTCTTGGGCATCGCAAACGTGCCGGTCTTGGCAATGACATTCTGCGGTTGCGGAATGAGCGGCAACTGCTGTTGTGCAACGGCAAACAGCGCGCTACAGAACATTAGAATCGTAAGTACAATTTTGTTCATGACTAAAAAAATGTGAATGATTATTTTTGCAAAGTTAAGCATATTCTTTCATTAAACTGCCAAACCAGTACGGATTATCCGCAAAGGAACGGGCGAATTGGTTTGCATACCATGAAAATCTGTGCAAAATGCGTTCGTCCAACTGCGAACGGTGAACCGAAAACCTGGACGATGTATGCAAAAATGCGGAATAATGAGTTTGTTTGCAAACTTCAGATGTTAAAAAGGCTGTTTCAAGCCGGCTAAAAACAGCAATAACCTTATGGAGATTGCGGTTTTCAGCTCAAAATTGCCCGATTATTAAAACTACATTAAAATAAATCCGTACCTTTGCAAAGTTGGCTAAGCGACCAACGATATTAATTTTATGGCAAGAAAAATTCAATTCAGTCTCGTTTACCGCGACATGTTTCAGTCGAGCGGTAAGTTCCAGCCCCGCAAAGATCAGCTGGAACGTATAGCACCCGTGATTATCAAGATGGGATGTTTTTCCCGAGTAGAAACGAATGGCGGCGCCTTTGAGCAGGTAAATTTGCTCTATGGCGAAAACCCCAATAAAGCAGTACGTGCGTTTACAAAACCCTTCAACGAAGTAGGCATCAAGACCCACATGCTCGACCGCGGTCTCAATGCGTTGCGCATGTTCCCCGTGCCCGCCGATGTGCGTAAGCTGATGTATAAGGTGAAGCATGCGCAAGGTGTGGACATTACGCGTATCTTCTGCGGATTGAACGACGTGCGCAACATTATTCCTTCCATCAAGTATGCCATCGAAGGCGGCATGACGCCTCAGGCAACGCTCTGTATCACGACTTCGCCCATCCACACAGCAGAATACTACGCTAACATTGCCGACCAGTTGATTGAAGCCGGCGCACCCGAAATCTGCTTGAAGGATATGGCAGGCATTGGTCAGCCCGCAATGCTCGGACAACTCTGTAAGATGATTAAGGATAAGCATCCCGAAGTCATCATTCAGTATCACGGACACTCAGGTCCCGGACTCTCTATGGCTACGATTCTCGAAGTTTGCCGTAACGGCTGCGACGTCATCGATACAGCCATCGAACCGCTGTCGTGGGGCAAGGTACATCCGGACATCATCTCTGTTCAGAGTATGCTCAAGAATGCCGGCTTCGACGTACCCGAAATCAATATGGAGGCTTACATGGAGGCACGCAAACTTACGCAAGAGTTTATCGACGACTTCCTCGGCTACTTCATGAACTCGGGAAACAAACTGATGAGCTCGTTGCTCCTCGGTTGTGGTTTGCCCGGCGGTATGATGGGGTCGATGATGGCAGACCTCACCGGTGTGATGGCAGCTATCAACAACAACCGTGTGGCTAAGGGCGAAGAGCCCCTTTCGGAAGACGCGCTGCTCGTTCGCTTGTTCGACGAAGTGGCTTACGTATGGCCCCGCGTAGGTTATCCTCCCCTCGTTACGCCCTTCTCGCAGTATGTTAAGAACATCGCGCTCATGAACCTCCTTACAGAGTCGATGGGCAAGCCTCGCTACACAATGATGGACAACTCCATCTGGGGTATGATTCTCGGCAAGAGCGGTAAGCTCCCCGGCGAACTCGATCCTGAAATCGTGGCGCTCGCTAAGGAAAAGGGCTTTGAATTCTCAACTGAAGATCCTCAGACATTCTACCCCAACGACCTCGACCGCTTCCGCGACGAAATGGAAGCCAACGGCTGGCCCCTTGGTGAGGACGAAGAAGAACTCTTTGAATTCGCTATGCACGAAACGCAGTATCGCGACTACATGAGTGGTGCTGCCAAGAAGCGCTTCCTCGCTGACCTTCAGGCTGCTAAGGACAAGGCTAACGCAGGTAGCATGTCGGTTGAAGAAGCTACTGCCTTCAAGCACGCCAAGGCTGACGCCATCGTAGCACCCGAAGCGGGCACTGTGCTTTGGCAGATTGGCGGCGACGGCGAATGCGTCAAGGCGATTGCTCCTTATATCGGCAAGGAATACAAGGAAGGCGACTTCTTCTGCTATGTTGAAAACAACTACGGACAAATCCACGAACTCACAGCGGCTATGGGCGGAAAGATTGTAGAAATCGCAGCCGACCAGGGAGCACACGTTCAGAAGGGCGACGTCATCGCTTATATTCAGCGTCCCGAAGCCTAAGACATTTGATATTCCAGGCAACGGTTCCAGTTAACAGGAAACTTGCGCTGACATCTATAAAAACGCTGCAAAGCCAGTCGCTACGACCTCAGCTTTGCAGCGTTTTTTTTTTACACTTACGCGCGCTCATCTCAAATTTATACAAGCGCACTTCAAATCTTCGTGTGCATCCCCTCAAATTTACACACGCTCACTTCAAATTTTTGCTTGTGCCCTTCTAATTTATACACGCACACCCCAACGCCTTGCGTGCGTATATATATTAATGAGTGTTGCAATGTGCACAAAACCGCAAGGAAGTTCACGGAATCCGGAGTTTCGTTTGCCGATTCCTGTAAAATGTCAACAGATTCATTTAAAATCTTTGAATAACTAACAGCCCTGCCTACATATATTATAAGGTGTGTTGCGATGATGTTTATTTTAAATAGTGTTTGTTTTTAATGTATTAGTGCCAGATATTTTGCAGCATTACTAAATATTGGTAATTTTGTAAACAAAATGAAGGTAGGCTCTATTCATTCTTTTCTTGCCGGGAAGTTGGAGTTAAGGCAGCGTTTGTTGGTCAAACGAAGAGGGATTGTAGTGGGGTTCATGCCCCGATATGAGTGAGAAAATGAGTTGACAAAACCTGATTTTACGATTAAGAGATATTAGGTACACATCATTATAAAATAATTGTGGGATTCTTATTCCCCACCCAAAGAGTTATGAAAACAACATCGGTAGCGCTCGGAACTTATTTCGAGGATTTTATTAGAATGAAAGTGGAGCAAGGACGTTACAATAATGCCAGCGAGGTCATTCGTGCAGGATTGCGTCTTTTGGAGGAAAATGAAAATCATCTTCAAGAACTCAAAATGGCAATAGCGGACGGAATGAATAGCGGCATTGCTGTAGATTTTAATTCTCAAGAACATTTGAAGTCGCTTAAGGAAAAACGTGTCAATGGCTAAATACTATTTTTCAAATAAAGCGGTAGAAGACCTTACGAACATTTGGAATTATACCGTTGAAACATGGTCTGAGCGTCAAGCTGACAGTTATTATAACATGCTCATCGGGTATTGTCAAAAGATAGCGCGAAGTCCTCTGTTATACGGCTTTAAATATGATGAAATATTCAAAGGACTGCGTGGATGCAGAGCCAATAAGCATATTATCTTCTATCAAATACTTCCGGATGGGGATGTTCTTTTTATTAGAATACTGCATCAGCGAATGGATTTGAAGCGACACATGCTTGAAAACTAATGTCTTACAACAATCTTTGCTTTATAACAGAAAAAGAAATTAACAAAAAATAATTGATACTTGCAATACTCCTGACTTCGTCAATGCGCCACCCAAATTAAGATATGCATTCTGCCTTCTCAAAAAGAGGTCTTATTGCTAAGTGTTTATCTGTCAAAAAGAGTGTTTTGGTAAAGAAACTTCCATGTTCTGGTAGTCTAACTCTTATT
>JAZQXH010000020.1:0-13701 GCA_045632745.1 Alloprevotella sp. | reverse complement strand
CAGTCCGCCTTTTTTTGTGTCCTTCCTCCTGAAAACTTCCTTTGAAGAAGGATTTTTTTCCTTTGAAGTAGGAAATTTTTCCTTTGAAGAAAAACTTTTTTCTTTTGAAGAAGGAAAAATTTCCTCGATTTTCCGAAAAATTTAGTTAAACCTTGTAAGAAATTCTTAACAGAGGTTAAAGTTTTAAACTTTTTTACTTTTTGCTAATTGTTAATGGGTGTTAAAAATTGTATTTACGAAATTTTGCAAAATTTCGTAAATAATAGACGAGCGAGGAGAAAGGAGAAAGGAGAAAGGAAAAAAGGAAACTGCGTTGCTGATGAGCGTAAGCGAATAAAGGAGAGACCATCCGGATTGGTTTCCTTAAAACCTCACAAGCGAAGCGACCTTATAACCTCAAAACCTCATCTTAAAACCTCACTAGCGAAGCGACCTTAAAACCTTAAAACCTCAAAACCTCATCTTATAACCTCACAAGCGAAGCGACCTTATAACCTTATCTCAACAAATCAAGATAGAATTGCAGCGCCTCTTCGAGTTCTGAAACGCAAATAAATTCGTCTGCCGTATGCGAGCGCGAGGAGTTGCCGGGACCTAACTTAAACGAGGGAAACGACATGAGCGCCTGGTCCGAAAGTGTGGGCGACCCGAAGGGAACGCGGCCCATGCGGATGCAACGCTGAATGAGGGGATGGTCTGCGTCGATGCGCGAGGAATTGAGGCGCGTGCTGCGTGCCTGCGCCTTGCACTGAAGATGAGCCTGAATCTCTTCGAGGATTTCGAGGTTAGAGTAGCACTCATTGGTGCGCACATCAACAACAAAGGTGCAGGCGTCGGGCACTACGTTGTGCTGCGTACCTGCCTGAATCTGCGTCACACTCATCTTCACCTTGCCCAGCAAAGGCGAAACGCGCTCGAACTCATGACTGCGCAACCACTCTATATCGGGCAGCGCCTTGTAGATAGCGTTCACTCCCTCCTCGCGCGCAGCATGACCCGCCTTTCCATCGGCGGTGCAGTCGAGCACCATCAGTCCCTTCTCAGCAATAGCGGGTTGCAGGGCGGTAGGTTCGCCCACGAGCGCTACGTCAATCGCGGGCAACAAGGGCAGTACACGTTCAATGCCGTTGCGCCCCGAGACTTCCTCCTCCGCTGAAGCGAGGTAAACCAGATTGTAAGGCAACTGCCCTTCGTCCTCCGCGTCCAACTGCATGAAAGCAAAGAGCAACGCCACCAGTCCGCCACCGCAATCATTCGTGCCGAGTCCGTAGAGACGCCCATCCTCAAGTTGAGGTTCAAAAGGATTGCGGTTCCACCCCGCAACGGGTTTTACGGTATCGATATGTGCGTTGAGCAAGAGCGTAGGTCGGTTGGGCAATTGCCAACTGCCTACGCACCAGATATTATTGGCTTCGCGTCGGGGCGTAAGTCCCTTGCTGCGCATATAATTTTCAAGGAAATCTGCACAAGCGCCCTCGTCTCGGCTGACAGAGGGGATTGCCACTAATTGTTTCAGGAGTTCGAGCATACGATGTTTAAAAAACGCATTAATATATATGTGTTGTACGCTGCAAAATTGGTGATTTTTAACAGAAACTTAAAAATTTTTTCACGAAAAATCCCGTTTTCCATGAAAAACCAATATCTTTGCCCTAATAATCATACAAACATCCGGAACTATGTTGAACAAATCGCATTTTGCAACGCTTATTCAGGAACAGGCCGCAAAGTATGGCGACACTCGTGTAATGTCCTATCGCGACTACGACCTCGACAAATGGGTCGAAATTTCATGGAACACTTTCAACGCCACACAGCGTGCCGTTTCGCGCGCACTGCTCCATGCCGGTGTAGCTGTTCAGGAGCGCGTAGCTGTGTTCTCGCAGAATAAGCCCGAATGTTTGTTCATCGATTTTGGAGCCTACGCCATTCGTGCCATCACTGTGCCTTTCTTTGCAACAAGTAGCGCTGCGCAGGTGGCTTACATGATTCAGGATGCCGAAATCCGCTACGTATTCGTAGGCGAGCAGCAGCAGTACGACACGACTTTCTCCGTCCTATCGACCTGCCCGACACTCGAAAAAATCATCATCTTCGACCCCAAGGTGCAGCGCAACGAAAACGACCGCATCTCCGTATATCTTAGCGACTACCTTGCCAAGCATCAGTCGGCATCGGCATTCGACGCCGAGATTGAAGCACGCCAGCGCAATGCCTCGGACAAGGATATTGCAAACATCCTTTACACCAGCGGAACGACAGGACAAAGCAAGGGCGTCATCCTCACCCACGAAATGTACCAGGAAGCACTGCGCGTCAACAACCTTGCCGTACCCATGTACGAAGGCTACACAGCCATCAACTTCCTGCCCTTTGCTCACGTATTCGAGCGCGCCTTCAGCTACTGGTGTCTTGCCGAAGGAATGCATCTCGCCGTGAACCTCCGTCCGCTCGACATTCAGAAGTCGCTTACCGAAGTCCACCCCCACTGCATGTGCTCCGTTCCCCGATTCTGGGAAAAAGTATATCAGGGCGTATTGCAAAAGATGGAGACAGGTTCGTTTGTGCAGCGCACACTTATCCGAAAAGCCCTTGCAACGGGTTCGAAATGCTGGCTCGAATATACTTCGAAATGCAAGCCCATCCCATTCTGGCTCAAACTCAAATACAGCTTCTACGACAAGACCATCATCCAATTGCTGCGCAAAACGCTCGGACTTGAGAATGCCCACATCTTCCCCACAGCCGGAGCTGCTGTGTCGCCCGAAGTCGAAACGTTCGTGCATGCAGCAGGGCTCAACATGCTCGTGGGCTACGGCTTGACCGAATCTACGGCGACCGTTTCGTGCGACGTCATGGGCAAACCCTTCACCAAGGGTTCCGTAGGCCGACTTGTCTCAGACCTTGAAATCAAGTTTGGCGAAAACAATGAGATATTGTTGCGCGGAAAGACCATTACCCCCGGCTATTACAACAAGCCCAAGGAAACGGCCGAAGCCATCGATGCCGAAGGATGGTTCCACACAGGCGATGCAGGCTACATGAAGGACGGCGAACTCTACCTCACCGAGCGCATCAAGGACCTCTTCAAGACTTCGAACGGAAAGTACATCGCTCCGCAAATGATAGAGTCGAAACTCGTGCTCGACCGCTACAATACGCAAGCCGTAGTCGTTGCCGACCGCCGCAAATTCGTTTCCGCACTCATTGTACCCGACTACGCATTGCTGCGCCAATACGCTGAAGAGCACAACCTGGGATGCACTACGCACGAAGAACTCTGCCAGCACCCCGAAATCTTGAAGATGATTAAGCAACACATCGACCAGTTGCAGCAGGACCTCGCTCCCTACGAAATGGTGAAGCGATTCACGCTCCTGCCTCAGCCCTTCACGATGGAAACGGGAGAATTAACTAACACACTTAAGATTAAGCGCCGCGTGGTTTACGAAAAATACGCTGACCTCATCGACAAAATGTACGAGGAATAAGCCCCAACCCACGCAGCTACATTTTATATGATTACAGCCGAACAATTAAAGGAAGTAAGCGAGCGCGTCGAAGCGCTCAACAGATATCTGGACATCGACGCCAAAATTATTGAGCACGAAGAAGAACTCATCCGCACGCAGGACCCCGGATTCTGGGACGATGCCAAGCGCGCCGAGGAACAAATGAAGAAAGTAAAGGCGCTGGAGAAATGGATTAAGGACTACCGCGAAGTCAAGACCATGTCCGACGAACTGGCACTCGCCTTCGACTTCTACAAAGAAGAGATGGTGACCGAGCAGGAGGTGGACGATGCCTATGCCCACGCCCTCGAAGCCATTGAAGCCCTCGAACTCCGCAACATGCTTCGCCAGGAAGAGGACGTGATGGACTGTGTGCTCAAAATCAACTCGGGCGCCGGCGGTACCGAAAGCCAGGACTGGGCTTCCATGCTCATGCGTATGTATATGCGCTATGCCGAAGCCAGCGGACGCAAGGTGACCATCGTCAACCTGCAGGACGGCGACGAAGCCGGCATCAAAACCGTGACGATGGAAATCGAAGGCGACTCGGCATACGGCTACCTTAAAAGCGAAAACGGCGTGCACCGCCTTGTGCGCGTATCGCCCTATAATGCGCAGGGCAAGCGCATGACGAGCTTTGCTTCCGTCTTCGTCACTCCCCTTGTTGACGACTCCATCGAAGTGTACGTTGACCCCGCACGCGTCAGCTGGGACACATTCCGCTCAGGCGGCGCCGGAGGTCAGAATGTCAACAAAGTAGAAACAGGCGTACGCCTCCGCTACATGTACCAGGACCCCGACACAGGCGAGGAAGAAGAAATCCTCATCGAAAATACAGAGAGCCGCAAGCAGCTCGAAAATCGCGAAAACGCCATGCGCCTGCTCCGCTCGCAACTCTACGACCGCGCATTGCAGAAGCGCAAAGCCGCACAGGCTAAAATCGAAGCCGGAAAGAAGAAAATCGAATGGGGTAGTCAGATTCGCAGCTACGTATTCGACGACCGCCGCGTCAAGGACCACCGCACAGGATTCCAGACCAGCGATGTGGGCGGCGTGATGGACGGAAAAATCGACGGTTTCATCAAAGCTTATCTCATGGAAGAAGGAGGCGTCAGCGAAGATTAACTTTCTCGCACCGACACTCTTGAATATATTGTAAAAACTTTAAAACCATACTCTTATGTCAACAAACAAACACGCTCGCAAGTCAGCTCACGCAGCTAAGGAAAAGCAGCACGCACGCAAGGTGCTCTTCGGATTGGTTGGTGCTATCCTCGTACTCGGATTGCTCGCTATTCTCGCAGCAAGTTTCATCTAATATCATTAGAACAACAACTTGCTTTCACACATACGGGTAGAGAGGTTTGCGCCACCAACGGTGCACCACCCTCTCTACCCGTACTTTTTTCTTACAAAACAACGTTCACCCACATCATGGCTATCGAGATAGAACGCAAATTCCTCGTCAAAGGAGAATTCAAACACCTCGCTACTTCAAGCAAACTCATAAAACAAGGATACATTTCAAGCCAAAAAGGACGCACCGTAAGAGTGCGCATAACGGACAACTGCGCTTTCCTGACCATTAAAGGCCCCTCTATGAAAGGCGGACTGTCGCGCTACGAGTTTGAAAAAGAAATCAGTATGGACGAAGCCCTTTCGCTCATGATGCTCTGCGAACCCGGCATCATTCACAAAAGGCGCTGGCTCGTACCTGCAGGCAACCACACCTTTGAAGTTGACGAATTCTTTGACGACAATGCCGGACTCATCATTGCTGAAGTCGAACTATCAAGCGAGGACGAAATCTTTGAACGTCCCGACTTCCTTGGAGAAGAAGTAACCGGCGATCGCAGATACTACAATTCAAGTTTGCGACTGAATCCATACCCCAAATTGTAAAAAAATCAGCGTTAAATCAAAGTAAAAAATTTTTTTTGAAATATTTAACGCTGATTTTTTTGTTTTGACATGACGTGTCGGAGATATTTCCGAACTTTGCAACGTAAAACTTAAATCTATCATTTATGAACAAGTTCAGCATTTCCTCTAACGTCATGGCAAGTACTACAACTACCAATACCACAACATGGACAAAAGTCCTCGGTATTGACTTCCTTACTCAACTCTATAGCAAAGTGCTCGAACAAGAACTTTCAACTTCACAAACTTTGCACCTGCTCCACGTTCAGGCTGCGGCATTCATTACATTTTGCAGTTTTGCCGGCAACATCGCCATCATAGCGCTCTGCATCGCATGGTTTGGCATGGCTTTGTGTCAGTGCAAACAATGTTTCAGCGCAGTAGACGCTCGTAAATCAAAGTAAAAAGCGTAAATTTGTGCTCTTAACATCAAGACGAACGCCCTCACTACGCCTGGTGCGCACAAGCGTTCAACGATATTCAACGTAATGAGCACAACATTTACCTCCCCTCTCACCGCCGCCGACCTGCAATCAAAGACCATTGAGTTGCTGCGCTTTCCGCTCACGGTGTTTGTGGTATTCATCCACTCGCTGGGCACTCCACCCTTTGAACTACCCAACTATGCCGACTTTGGAGCGATGGACTTCTTCAACGTCGTCCGTATCGCCTGCTCCAACGTGCTGACACACACGGCTGTGCCCTGCTTCTTCCTGATTTCGGGGTTTCTCTACTTCCTGAATCTGAAGAAGTGGGACCTGCAAATTTATCGCCAAAAGACGGTGCGCCGCATCCACACGCTGATCATCCCCTACGTGGCATGGAATTTGCTCAGCCTGGCGGTGCGCCTCGGCGGATGCTGGTTAGGACAATGGATACCCGGCATAGGCGACCTTGAGTTCTTACGTCAATGCACCGCAGTGAACTGGTTGTGGGACTACGTGCAATGGGGACACCATACCTCAAATTGGCTGGGCGAAGCAGTCGTTCGTACGGGTCCTACGAACGCACCGCTGTGGTTTCTGCGCGACCTAATTTGCATCTCGCTCGCCTCGCCGCTCGTCTATTACTACGTTCGCTACACGCGCCATTGGGGCTTGTTGTTGCTCGGACTGTGCTACATGAGCCAAGTGCCGCATTCGCTGGGCGCAATCAGCATTACGGGTGTGTTCTTCTTTGCGCTTGGTGCTTATTTCAGCATCCACGGCGCGAACCTGATTGAATCAATGCGCCGGTGGTCAAAGCTTTTGGGAATGATAGCGTTAGCAATTCTTCCTTTCGCCGTATATTACAACGGCGCGAACACACGAGCAGGCTTCATTCTGATGCCGTTTTTCATCATTGCTGCAATGCCGGTGCTCTTTCGTTGGGCGGCGGATTGCGTAAGTCGCGGGTGGAAGATGCCACGCCTGCTGTCGGGCAGCAGTTTCTTTATCTACGCGCTACACAGTGTGCTCGTATTGCGACTTTGCATCAAGATTTCCGAAACCATCGTGCCGTGGGACGCCGCTTGGGCGCACCTGCTGCGCTACTTCCTGCTGCCTGCGCTCATCGTAGGTTGCTGCCTGCTCTGCTACGCCTTACTTCAAAAAATCAGTCCCCGACTTCTGCGCTTCATTACAGGGCGTTAAGGGCGCTAAGTGGAAGTCCAACTTTCAAATTGCACAAAGTTTGTCCTGCCAGTTGCTACAAAAGTAGTTTTGGCAGGACAAACTTTTTATTTTGTCCGCTCGTTTCGCCCTTAATCCCACGAAAAAAGCGTAACTTTGCTTTCTGAATACTATATCTGCGCTATGCCTTTCGGGAAGTTCTGATTTTCGTCTGAGGATAGCGCCCAAATTCGATAAAACTACATGCAATTTGAACTCATTGCCAAGACTTTTCAGGGTCTTGAAGCGGTGTTGGCTCAAGAATTGATTGAGCTGGGTGCCGACAACGTGCAGATTGGTCGCCGTATGGTTTCGTTCACAGGCGACAAGGAAATGATGTATCGCGCAAACTTCTGCCTACGTACGGCAGTGCGCATCCTTAAACCCATCAAGCATTTCAAAGCGACGAGCGCCGAAGAGGTGTACGAAGCCGTGCGCAGCATTAATTGGTCTGAATACTTAAACAACGACACGACATTTGCGGTGGACACCGTAGTATTCTCCGAAGAATTCCGCCACTCAAAGTTTGTGGCATACAAGGTGAAGGACGCCATCGTTGACTACTTCCGCGACACGACAGGCGACCGCCCCAACATCAGCATCTCAAACCCCGACATCCGTCTCAACATGCACATCGCTGCCGACGTGGCTACCCTCTCGCTCGACTCATCGGGCGAAAGTCTCCACCTCAGAGGTTATCGCGTGGCAAGCGTTGAAGCTCCCATCAACGAAGTTCTGGCGGCAGGCCTCATCAAACTTTCGGGCTGGGACATGAAGAGCGATTTTGTCGATCCCTTCTGCGGTTCGGGCACCATCCTCATCGAAGCTGCCCTCATGGCACGCAACATCTATCCCGGCGTGTTCCGCAAAGAATATGGCTTTGAAAAGTGGGCTGACTTCGACGCCGACCTCTTCGAACGCATCTACAACGACGACTCTGCCGAATGCGACTTCGACTACAAGCTCTATGGTTTCGACCTCAACCACCATGCAGTAGAGTCAGCTCGCGCCAATGCCAAGAATGCCGGCGTTGCCGACATCGTGGAGATAGAACAGCGCGACATCCGCGACTTCCAGCAGCCCGAGCAGAAGGCTATCATGATTACGAACCCACCTTACGGCGAACGCCTCAAGCCCGAAGACCTCTACGACATCTATCGCGAACTGGGCAAGCAGCTTAAGCACAACTTCCAGGGAGGCGAGGCACACGTCATCAGCTATAAGGAGGACCTCTTCCGCGAAATCGGCATGCGCCCTTCGCTCAAGACTCCGCTCTACAACGGTTCGCTCGACTGCGAACTGCGTAAGTACGTCATCTTCGACGGCAAGATGAAGGACTTCCGCGCCGAAGGAGGCGAAGTGAAGACCGAGTCGGAACTCCGCATGATGGGCGAAAAACGCCGCTTCAAGCGCGACCGCGGAGAGTTCAACGACCGTCCGCGTGCCGTTGAGCGCGACGACGATTACGACCCTAAATACGAACTGCTCAAGCGCAGACATCTTGATTTCGTGAAGAACCAGGGAGCTTTGGAGCGCCGACGCATGAGAGAAGCCGATGAAGAACAAGGCTCTGAGCAGCGCGAACGCAAAACGTTCAGCCACGAACGTAAGCCCTTCAGCGCTGACCGCAAGAAGTTTGACCGCGAACGCAAAAACTTTGACCGCGACCGTAAACCCTACGACCGCAAGGAGGGCGGCAAGCCTTTCGACCGCGATCGCAAGAACTTCGGAGGAAAGACATTTGGCGGAAATCGCCCTGCAGGAAAGCCCACGCAGAGAAAGTTCGGACAAAAGTAGTTTTCAAGCACAGAATTTATCAAGACACGATATGTTTAAACACCTATTTAAGGGAGCTTTGCTCGCAGCAGCAATGATGCTCCTTCCTATCTCCATGATGGCACAATTAAAGAGCTTCACCCTCGACGACCTCATGTGGGGCGGTTCGAATTACTGGAACTTGCAGCCCAAGAACATCTACACCGCATGGTGGGGCGACTGTCTGCTCGAACTGAAGACGGACGAAGTATGCGTTCGCACCGACAAGAAAGGTAAGCTCACCGCCGAACCTCACGCTACGCTCTTTACACTCGACGAAGTAAAGGCAGCCGTGAACGAAACGACGTACGGCAAAGTGCACCACCTGCTGAACGTGAGTTTTCCCGACGGCGAAGCTACGCTCGCATTCATCCGCACCAACAAGTGCAACGTGCTCTACGACTGGAAAGCCAAGAAAGTGGCATGGAGCCAGGAGTTAGAGAAGGGCGCAAGCCTCAAAGACTTCAGCAACGCTGCGAAAGCTCAGGCTTACGTGAAGAACTTCAACCTCTTCATCACTGACGCAGAAGGCATGATGCACCAAATTTCGACCGACGGCTCACGCGACTTGCTCTACGGCGAGAGCGTACACCGCGATGAGTTTGGCATTCACAAAGGAACGTTCTGGAGCCCCAAGGGAAACAAGCTCGCCTTCTACCGCATGGACCAAAGCATGGTGACAGACTTCCCCCTCGTGGATAACTCAACACGCGTAGCAACGCTCGCCCCCGAAAAATATCCTATGGCAGGCATGACCAGCCACGTAGTGAGCGTTGGTATCTACTCGCTCAAAGCTACGAAGACCGTTTACCTCAAAACGGGCGACGCCACCAACCGCTACTTCACAAACATCGCATGGAGTCCCGACGAAACGACGCTCTACGTCATCGAAGTGCCCCGCTCGCAGGACAAAGCCGAACTCGTGGCTTACGATGCCGAAACAGGTGAGCGCAAGGGCGTGCTCTACACAGAAACCCACCCCCGTTATGTTGAGCCCATGAATCCTATCGTGTTCCTCCCCTGGGACAGCTCGAAGTTCATCTATCAATCACGCCGCGACGGCTACAACCACTTCTACCTCTTCGACACTACGGGCAAGGAACTCGCACAACTCACGAAGGGCAACTTCGAAGTGATTGACTTCATCGGATTCAACACGAAGGACAAGAGCCTTATTTTCAAGGCCAACGCAGATTCGCCCATCTGCCACAACCTTTACAGCGTCAATGTCAAGACCCAGAAAATGTTGCGCCTCGACAACGGCCAAGGCGTGCACCGCGCTTCGCTCTCGGCTTCGGGAACTTTCCTCGTCGATACATGGAGCGCCCCCGACAACTATCGTTGCATCGACCTCGTAGGCACAGCGAAGCCCGAACCCCAACGCATGCAGACGGCACCCTCACCCTGGGTGGGCTACAATGTGCCCGAATTCAGCTGCGGCACCATTAAGGCTGCCGACGACAGCACAGACCTCTACTACCGCATGGTGAAGCCCGTGAACTTCGACCCCACGAAGAAATACCCCACAGTGGTTTACGTCTATGGCGGACCTCACGCACACAATGTCAATGGTAGCTGGAACTATGCCGCACGCCCCTGGGAAGTATATATGGCTCAGAAGGGCTACCTCCTCTTCATCGTTGACAACCGTGGTTCTCAGTACCGCGGACTTGCCTTCGAAAACTGCACACACCGCCAGCTCGGCGTAGTGGAAATGCAGGACCAGATGCGCGGCGTTGACTTCCTCAAGTCGCTGCCCTACGTTGACGAAACGCGCCTCGGCGTACACGGATGGTCGTTCGGCGGATTCATGACTACGAACCTCATGTGCACATATCCCGACGTGTTCAAGGCTGGCGTAGCAGGCGGTCCCGTTATCGACTGGAACCTCTACGAAGTGATGTACGGCGAACGCTACATGGACACGCCCCAGGAAAATCCCGAAGGCTACGAAGGCTCTAACCTCCTCAAGAAAGCCGGCAACCTCAAGGGCAGACTCCAAATTATCGTGGGCTACAACGACCCCACTTGCGTGCTCCAGCACAGCATGTCGTTCCTCCGCGCTGCTGCCGACGCAGGTACTCAGCCCGACTACTTCGTTTATCCCGGTCAGGGCCACAACATGATGGGCAAGGACATGGTTCACCTCCACGAACGCATCACTCGCTACTTCGACGACTTCCTGAAGTAACACCACCGCAGGCACCATAACTCCTGCAACCGCAATAATAATAAGAACTCACCGTTCGCAAGTATTAGATATCTATACAAAAACAATTACGGGTTGCTTCAACATTCTTGAGGAACAAGGGATGGGAGTGCTCCGAATGGCATCCTTAAAACCTCAAAACCTTAAGACCTTACAACCCGAGAAGTTGAGCACTTGCGAAACTTGAATAAAAAAACTCTCCTAATATGAAAACTCAAATCGCAACCTCCAAGGCTCCCGCAGCCATCGGACCCTACAGCCAGGCAATCGAAGCCAACGGCATCGTGTTTGTTTCAGGACAACTCCCCATCGACCCTGCAACGGGCGAGTTTGCACAGGGCGGCGTAAAGGAACTCACGCGCCAGTCGCTCACGAACATGCAAAACATCCTTGCTGAAGCAGGCCTCACTATGGACAACGTGGTGAAGACAACCGTCTTCCTCGCTGATATGGCAGACTTTGCCGACATGAACAGCGTTTATGCAGAATTCTTCCCCGGTGTATGCCCCGCTCGCTCAGCTGTAGCAGTGAAGACATTGCCCAAGAATGCACTTGTCGAAATCGAATGTATCGCTGTGCGCTAATCCCTAAATCCCGACTACTCATTTAATATATATACATATGGCTAAGAAAGCATTATTGATGATTCTCGACGGCTACGGTCTCGGCAATCAAGGCAAGGGCGACGTTATTTTCCAGACAGAAACGCCCTACATGGACTCACTCTTTGCTAACTATCCCCACTCTCAGCTCCAGGCATCGGGAGAAAACGTTGGTTTGCCCGACGGACAGATGGGTAACTCAGAAGTAGGACACCTCAATATCGGTGCAGGCCGCATCGTTTATCAGGACCTTGTGAAAATCAACCGCGCATGCGCTGACGGCTCTATCACAAAGAACCCCGAAATCGTTTCAGCCTACGAATATGCTAAGCAAAACGGCAGGCGCCTCCACCTCATGGGCTTGACTTCAAACGGCGGCGTACACTCTTCGCTCGACCACCTCTTCAAGCTCATCGAAGTAGCTAAGGAATACGGCGTCGAAGCAAATACCTTCGTACACTGCTTCATGGACGGTCGCGACACCGACCCCAAGAGCGGCAAGGGCTTCATCCAGCAGTTGCAGGACGTTTGCAACGCCAACGGAGCCGCTATCGCTTCAATCGTGGGCCGCTTCTATGCAATGGACCGCGACAAGCGTTGGGAACGCGTCAAGGAAGCTTACGACCTCCTCGTAGAAGGTAAGGGCAAGCAGGCTACCGACATGGTACAAGCTATGCAGGAAAGCTACGATGCCGACGTTACCGACGAATTCGTACTCCCCATCAACAACGCCAACGTGGACGGAACCATCCAGGAAGGCGACGTTGTCATCTTCTTCAACTACCGCAACGACCGCGCCAAGGAGCTCACTATCGTACTCTCTCAGCAGGACATGCCCGAAGCAGGCATGAAGACCATTCCCGGCATCCAGTTCTACTGCATGACGCCCTACGACGCTTCGTTCAAGAACGTACACATCCTCTTCCCCAAGGAAAACGTGACAAACACGCTCGGCGAATACATCGCAAGCAAGGGCTTGAAGCAGCTCCACACTGCCGAAACTGAAAAGTACGCTCACGTAACCTTCTTCTTCAACGGTGGTGGCGAAGCGCCCTACGAAGGCGAAGACCGCATCCTCGTTGCGTCGCCCAAGGTGGCTACTTACGACCTCCAGCCCGAGATGTCGGCTTACGAAGTGAAGGACAAACTCGTTGCAGCTATCAAGGAAGACAAGTACGACTTCATCGTTGTGAACTTTGCAAACTGCGACATGGTGGGCCACACCGGTATCTACGAAGCAGTTGAAAAGGCAGTGAAGGCTGTTGACGCTTGCGTTGCCGAAACAGTTGAAGCTGCAAAGTCTGTAGGCTACGAAACCATTATCATCGCTGACCACGGCAACGCTGACAACGAACTCAACGCTGACGGCACGCCCAACACAGCTCACTCGCTCAACCCCGTGCCCTTCATCTACGTTACAGAAAACAAGGACGCTAAGGTTGAAGACGGCGTACTCGCAGACGTTGCGCCCTCTATCCTTCACATCATGGGCCTCGAACAGCCTGCTGAAATGACGGGTAAGAACCTTATCAAGTAAGTCCGAGAAAAAGACACTTACGACCCTCACTACTCACTCCTACGTAAGATAATATGCCGAAAATTCCGCTTGATTGTTTTTCGTGCATTTCGATTTTCACCCCAAAATTGAGCGTGCAAAAAACAAGCGTTTTCAAGGGGGTGAGATAGCAAAAGTGGGGGTAAAAGTGTTAATGTTTGTAAAAACAGCGCAAAATGCAGATTTGGAAATCGCCGATTTCTGTTGTATATTTGCACTAAGATAAAGGAGGGCAGCGCTGCCCTCCTTTTTTTGTGTCCTTTCTCCTGAAAACTTCCTTTGAAGAAGGATTTTTTTCCTTTGAAGAAGGATTTTTTTCCTTTGAAGTAGGAAATTTTTCCTTTGAAGAAAAACTTTTTTCTTTTGAAGAAGGAAAAAATTGCATTGTTTTAGGAAAATATTTGTTAAACTTCCTAAGTTTTTCTTAATATAAGTT
>JAZQXH010000019.1:0-25323 GCA_045632745.1 Alloprevotella sp. | reverse complement strand
CCTTTCTCCTGAAAACTTCCTTTGAAGAAGGATTTTCTTCCTTTGAAGTAGGAAATTTTTCCTTTGAAGAAAAACTTTTTTCTTTTGAAGAAGGAAAAATTCGCGCTGTTTTCCGAAAAATTATGTTAAACAACGTAAGTTTTTCTAAACAGAAGTTAAAGTTTTAAACTTTTTTACTTTTTGAGCGATGTTAAGGGATGTTAAAAAAGTTGACAAAGCAATTTTGTCAACTTTTAGTACACGAGCGATGAAATGAAAAAGGAGACTTCGAAGCTGATGAGCGATAGCAAATAAAAGAAAAAGGAGAAAACCATCCGGATGGATAGTTATTCTCCTTTCTCTAAAAATGCTGCACAGCCTTAAAACCTTGAAATAGTAAACAAGTTTTTAGGTACGCGTAGACAAGAAGGTTTGATTTGAACGCTTGCTTGCACGCTGCACGGCAGTCGTACTCTGTACTCTAATATAGCCGAACAGCCTTAAAGCCTTACAAGCGAAGCGTCCTTAAAACCTTATAACTACAACTTTAATATATCACTTTCTTGCCATTCACGATGTAGAGACCCTTTGTGGGATTTTCTACACGGCGACCCTGAAGGTCGTAGATAGCAGAACGGGCGTTGTCGGTTGTCGTAGCGCCTTCAATGGATGTCGTACCACCGTTGGTCGATGCGATGGGGAAGAAGGGAGCATCTTCGGTAAACTTGTATGCACCATTACTTGCCCAGTCGAGAGAGAAACGCACGAAGCGCATTACGAAACCGTCGTACACTCCATTTTCTTCGTAGTAAACACCCAATGTTCCGTCGGGAAGTACAACTGCTGCACTATAAGCCGAACCTCTGGGGCAGATGGTCTTGGGCGTACCGAAAGTTGCACCTTCGTCGGTTGACAAAGCGATGCTGACGTTCTGACGTTGTCCGTGGTTAGGAATCGTTTGGAATGCAATGTTCCAGGGATTGCCTTCGAGCGTTGAGCACCACACCATGTATTCGCCATCACACGCATTGCCGGAGATACCACTTGTGAAGCGTGTTTGAGGAGCATTGTGCCATGTTTCGCCATCGTCAGATGTGTAGTTATAGTAGTTGTAACCACTTGCACGCACACTGATTGCGAGGTCGCCATTGTTGCGTTCCAAGGTCTTGGGTTCGTCGGCAGAAGTGGTTCCGCTTGTTCCGCTTACGTACCAGCTCTTACCACCGTCCTTACTCATGAAGAAGTAGAAGTTCTGGCTATTGTCTGCCTCGCGATTAACGAAGCTTGACACGAGCGTACCGTCGCGCTTCTGAAGTGCTGCGCCCGAACCAGAGAATCCGCTCTTCCACGTCTGTGTCTTGGGATTGTCGCAGTTTGCACCAAAGAGGTCGTCGGTATGGTCAATGGGAGTTTCCCAAGTCAAACCGCCGTCGTGGCTGGTGATGGTCTTCCAGCGGGGAGGTTCTTGCGCTGTGCCGGCAAAGAATCCGTGACCATAAGTGCCCGCACTGGTCATGATACCAATAATATCACCATTGTCGCGGTTCGTTACGATAGAAGCATCGCCGTGGCCGTAATTGCCACCCGTTTCTGCAGTACCCGCTACTGTTACAGGTTCGCTCCATGTCTTACCATTGTCCTCTGAATATTGCGCCACGAGGTAGCAGTGTGAGGGGAGGTCAGCCCCGTGTCCCTTGCGGTCGTCAGTGAGTGTCACGAGTCGTTTGCCGTCCTTCGTTACAGTGATTGAAGGAATGCGGTAGTAGCGCGAACCCTTATCCATAGGCATGAGCACAGCACCTTCTGAGAGGAAGATGGTAGCACTGAATGCGGGGTCGCCATTGCTTTCTGCCACTTCTTCGCCATCGACGATATACGATGTGATGCATGCATCTACGAGGTTACCTTCCTTCGCTGTTTCAGCAATGTCGTAGGTAATCCAGAGATAGTTGTCGCCACATGCAAGTTCGCGCTCACCGGTGATGGTGAATGTGCCGTCCTCTGCGATAGTTACAGGCTGTCCGAAGGTTTCGCCATTTTCGTCGCGCCAAGTCATCTTCTTTTCGGGGTCAACGAACAATTCGCGAGCGTTGGATGCGAAGTAAGCCTTTACGTTGGTCACGTCCGCCACGTCGGTTCCTGTGAACTTACCCTTGACACCCTGGAACTTTACGCTGCCATAGAGTCCGCCCACGCGGAGAGTTGAGCGCACAATGGGTTGATCAGTATTGCCAATACCCGTACTGATTTTGCCCTGCACAACCTTTGTATATGCGAGTGTGGCAGCAGCATTGGTCACGTCAACTGCGTCGAATTTCCAAAGCGAAGCATTGCCTGTGGCAGCCGGCCAGCGCACAATCACTTTGTTGTCGTTCTGCGCATGCAGTTCTGTGGCGTCATCCTTAATAATATAGTAGTCGTAGGCTTTGCTTATAGTATATGAGTAGTTGGGTTCTGCCACAACACCAAATGCTGTGCTATTGCCAGTACCCGCACCAGCCGTACCAAAGTATTCGCCATTGTAGTTCTTGATAGCGAGCTTGCCATCCTTTTCCCAGAAACTCCAAATGCGGTCGGGGCTGAATGTACGGTCGCCGAAGCGCAACTTGCCTGCTTCGTCGTCATAGTAAATCACCTTGCCCTTGCAATATTCCTGCACAGAGGCGCTCGTGATGTAATACCAGTACTCATTGCCTTCGGTGCTGATTTTTGCATCTTCAACAACGTCGAGTGCCACCTTCACTGTGAAGTCCGAAAGCACCACGCCATTGCCATTGGCACCGGCAAGTACGAACGAAACGGAGTTGGTCTTCAAGTTCTTTGCGCTGACAGTCTTTGGTGTTTTTGAAGTGCTGTATGCCGCACCATTGTCCATCGTAAGGTCAAGGGCAATGTTGTGGTCATTGTTGGCAAAGGTAAAGCTGTACTCCGTAATTACATATCCTGTAGGCGCAATGAGCGAATAAGTTGACGAACCCGAACTACCGGTCATCATCTGCACGCTGTTGTCCTTCCAGTTCATGTTGTTGGGGTCGCCGCTGGTGAAAATCAGCTGTGGCGTAGCGTTGCTCTTCCAGGTGTTGTTCCAGCTTTGGTTTTCCGCACCGTTTTTGTGGAAGAGTTTGCCATTTGTTCGGTCAATGGTGTAGTCCATCGAAGTGACTTCCTCGTAAGCATTGTCTTCCTTGTACTGGAGCACCAACTTTGTCATCATGATGCCCTTTGTGCCATCCGTTCCTTCGCCCACCTTGAGCGTAATAGTGCGCGTTGAGAGGTTGTCGGCCTTCACGGTTTGTGGCGTGCTTGTTTGGGGCGCACTTGTAGCTGTACCGTCGGCGGTTGTATAAGTAAATGTGCCGTTGAAACCGTTTGCATCGAGCGTTGTCAGTTCGTAAGCCGTTATTATATAGCCTTCGGGAAGAGAAAGTGTATATGTATAGCCTGTTTGGAACCAGGGACGTTTTTGCGACCATCCTAAGTTGTTGACGTCCTTATCGACACCCTCAACAGTGAGAGCCGGACGTGTGCTGGTCACGAATTTGCCATACCATCCTCCGCTCGTTGCACCTCCGTGATAGCTCCATGTAGCAGCACCATTGGCAAATTGGTCCACTCCCAAAGTCAGCGTAGCAATAGAAGCATCGGGAAGTTCGTCGGGTTCGCCTTCAACGAGTGCTATCTGATACTGGCAGCCCGTGTCGTTTCGGTCTATGCCCGATTCACCTGAGCTCCAGTTGTAAACGGGAGTTCCGTCAAGCGTAGTCTGATTGAGCTGCAAAGTGCCACTGCTCACGATGAAGAGTCTGGGCGTGTTAGAGTAGCTCAGCGTCCAGCCGTTAGCAGGTTGTGTGGCTGAAGTCGAAATCTGCTTGTTGTAGTTCGCTGTAGGTGCGAGGAAAGAGTTGTCCTGACGATTGACGATGTCAAGTCCCTTGCCGTCGGCACGCGCTACGAACTTCCACATTGAAGAAGCATAGTTGTTTTCGTCTTCGCCCACTACGCCAGCTCCCACACCTTTGCTTGTGAGGAACTTATTGTTGCGGAGCGGAGTGCTCATCTTGTACCAGAAAGTTTCGGTAGCAGTGCTTGCCTTAGGCATCGTCAATGCGCTGTTGAGGAGCGCATTGAGCTGTTCAGCAAAGGCTGCAACTTCTTCCTGCGTAATGTTGTTCTTTTCGAGGAGTGTGTTGGCTTCAACGACTTTAGCGTCGAAAATTGCCATCTTTTCTGCGTCATACTGACCAGCAGCATCACCACGTTCAGCGATGAGTCCGCGAGCGATTATTTGTGTCAGCTGATTGCGAAGAGTTGCCTGATTATAGCGCGCTTCAGCGTCGGCTTCAGAAGTCACTGTGTAGTCATTGCCAGGGAAATCCTTGTCCAACGCTGCCTTCATCAACACAGCCATCTTAGCATAGCCCAAACCACCCAGGTAATTGCTGGGATAGAAATACTTGGTGTTTGCCACGTTTCCGTTAAGATACGGAGTGTAAGTATCCACAAACTCAATGTTGTCCGCAGCATCTGCCGCTGCCAAAGACGCCATATAGTCCTTCAATACAGCAATGCGGTTCGTGTTGTTGCTTGCATTGTTTGTGGGGCAAAGCGCCATCAGGTAAATCTTCGACGTGGGCGACACTCCTGCAATCTTATCTACGAGCGCCTTGTAGTTTGCCTTCACCGTTTCCATATCGGTTGTACCATTGCAGTCGCCTGTACCTGTATAGAGGAAAATGGCCTTTGCTGCCTCTTTCTTAACGCCGGTGTTAGCGCAGGTAGCATCTACAATCTTGCTTGTCGTAGCGATGTCGCCACCGTATCCCCATCCCGTACCGCGATTTTTCACGTTGGGATTGCCAAGGAGTTCCTGCCACTCTCCGTTCTTTACGAATTCATCACCGACAACGAGCACATCGTCACCACTGATGGGAAGCATGCTAAAATAAGTGGCGCGCATGCCGTGAGAACTTCCAAGTCCGCCTGCGTTCTGAGCCGTCAAAGTGTTTTCAGGATATACGCACGAAACGGTATAGTCCTCGCCTTCCTGCAAGTATTGGCAAATTTCCTTTGCCCATGCCTGGTAAGCACCAGCAGTGAGGTGGAGACGGTCGTAACTCCACTGTCCGCCGTCGGCAACGCCTGCAAGTTTGTCGTAGAGGTCGATATAAGTCACCTTGTCCGTCTCAGCTGCATACGCCTTCGTGAGTTCGTTGGCCTTGAGCCAAGTTGCCTCCACGCGGTTGGAAGTATTGTTCTTCAAGATACTGTAGAGGTAAATCTTTGTCTGAGGCGAACGTGCATGGATACGCGCAACGATGCTCTTCACATAAGCAAGCACCTGCTCAGGACTGAAGTTCAATCCGCCCGAAGTAGCGATGTCGTTCGTACCGATCATCATAAACACCTTCTTGGGTTTGCCGTTGATGTAAGATTCGAGGTTGTCACTCTGCTCTGTTGAGTAAGTTCCTGAGTTGCCTCGGTTCACGATGGGTAGATAGTCTCCGTTAGAAGTTACGAAGACTTCTGGCCAACAGTGCATATCGGTAATACTGTTACCGATAAACAGGATGTTGTCGCTGGTCACGTTCAGCACCTTAAACGAATCGTAGCGATGATTCCTGAAAGGCGCATCGGCAAGGACCGCTGTCACTGCGCAAAGCAGCGCAACGATGAATGTCGAGATTCTTTTCATAAGTAAAGTTTATAAATTTAAATAATGATATAGAAATTGTTCCTCTGTATTGGTTGCACCGATTAACGTTTGCTGTAAAATCCATTATAGCATCAGAATTTCGTAATGCGGCGTCGGCGCAGCGTATCAAGGCATTAAAAAATCGTAATGAGGCATTAGCCACGACGCTTTTTGCCCGTCTTCTTCTCTTGCTTGGCGTCGGACTTCGTTTTAGCCGCCTTGCTCTTGCCCCCCTTCTTTCCGAAGTCAGGAGCATAGAGGTTGGGCGCAGGTGTCTCCATGGGATAGCGCTCTGCGTCTTCGTCAACGATGCTGAAGTCGAGTTGCTTGCGCTCAAGGTTGGCGCGCTCCACGCGAATGTTGATTTTGTCGCCAAGCGCATAAACGCGGCGTGTACGGCGGCCTACGAGGCAATAGTTGCGCTCGTCGAACTCGTAGTAGTCGCCCGTAAGGTCGCGCAGCGGCACCATGCCCTCGCATTTATTATCGTCCACTTCTACGTAGATGCCAAATTCCGTAACGCCCGAAATGGTGCCTGCAAATTCCTGCCCTACACGCGCTGCCATGAATTCCACCTGCTTGTACTTGATGGACGCGCGTTCGGCAGCCGTAGCCAACTGTTCCATCATCGAGCAGTGCTCGCAGAGCGACTCATACTTCGTTTGGCTCGCGGTGCGCGCACCTTCTTCGTAGCGCGTCAGCAGTCGGTGAACGAGCGTATCGGGATAGCGGCGAATGGGCGAAGTAAAGTGAGTGTAGTATTGGAACATGAGCCCGTAGTGACCAATGTTGTGCGTAGAATACTTGGCCTTCATCATCGCACGCAGCGCCACCATTTCCACCATGTTTTCCTCCTTCTTGCCCTTGACGTCTTCGAGCAACTTATTGAGGCTCTTGGACACCTCGGTCTTCGTGCCCTCGGTGCGAAGTTTGTAGCCGAATTTGGCAATGAAGCTCTGGAGTTTCTCCAACTTTTCGGGGTCGGGCACGTCGTGCACACGGTAGGGCAGCACTTTGGGTTTCTTACCCTTGGGCACAACGGCTATCATCTCGGCTACGGAGCGGTTGGCGAGCAGCATGAAGTCCTCAACGAGTTTGTTGGCATCCTTCGCCACCTTGACGTAAGTGCTGACAGGCGTGCCCTTGTCATCGATTTCGAAGCGCACTTCGGGGCGGTCGAATCCAATGGAGCCCTCCTTAAAGCGCTTGGCGCGCAACTGCTTTGCAAGGCGGTTGAGCACGAGCAGTTCGCGGGCATACTCGCCGATGGGATTTTCAAAAGTACCCGTGATTTCGGGGTGCTCGCCAGGCAGGTTGTAGTCCTGCTCAGAGGCTTCGCCGTTTTGCTCTATCACCTGCTGCACCTCTTCGTAGGTGAAGCGGCGGTTGGAGCGGATTACGGTGTGGCGCAAGCGCCAGGAGAGCACTTCGCCGCGCTCATTCATGCGGAAGATGGTGGAATAAGCCAACTTGTCCTCATCGGGACGGAGCGAGCAGATGAAGTTGCAAAGGCGCTCGGGCAGCATGGGAATGGTGCGGTCAACGAGATAAACGCTCGTAGCGCGACGCTCGGCTTCGCGGTCAATGATGTCGCCCTCCTGCACGTAGTGTGAAACGTCGGCAATGTGCACGCCGACTTCCCACTGCCCCTTGTCGAGCGGACGGATAGAGAGTGCGTCGTCAAAGTCCTTGGCATCCTTCGGGTCGATGGTGAAGGTGAGCACTTCGCGGAAGTCTTCGCGGCGCGCCACTTCTTCGTCCGTAATGCCGGGTTCAATCTTGTCGGCAGCGTGTTCCACCTGCGCGGGATACTTATAGGGCAAACCGTATTCGGCAAGGATGGCGTGCATTTCAGCATTGTTTTCGCCCTGCTTACCGAGGATGTCGATGACCTTACCGATGGGACTCTTGGAGTCTTCGGGCCACTCTACAATCTTCACGAGCGCCTTGTCGCCCGTCTTTCCGCCCTTGAGGTTGGCTTTGGGAATGAAGATGTCGGTAGCAAGCGCACGGCTCTCTGTGATGAGGAAGGCGTAGTTCTTCTCCACCTGGAGCTGGCCCACAAAGCTGTCGCGAGCGCGCTCAACAATCTCTGTCACCTGCGCCTCACGGGTATGACCATAGCGGCGTGCGAGCATCGTGACCCTCACGCGGTCGCCGTCGAGGGCATGCATGGAGTTGCGCTCGCATACGAGGATGTCCTTACCACCATCGTCGGGCACAAACGTATTATGCCCATTGCGCTTGCGGCGGAATGTGCCCACCATGTCGTTAGAACGGTGGACACGCTGATAAACGCCCTCCGCCTTGCGCGCCAGATAGTCGTCGAGCACGAGGTCGTCGATGACGTCCATCACGAGCATCTTTGCAGGGTGCGTAAGTGCCTTGAGGTGGCGAAATATGAATTTGATATCGAGCGGTTTGTCGGCGTTCATCTCGAAGAGGGTGAGCAGTCCGGCATGAATCTCGTTCTTCTTGAGGCGCGGAGCCTTTTCTTTCTTCTTGTTCTTTGACATGGCGGAATAGATTTTAGAGGCTGCAGAGCCTACAGCTGAGGTCATGGCGCGAAAATAGCGCCCTGTAACGCCCACTGCCGACATAGCGAGCCACGTATTTAATGATAGCAAAAATACAACTATTTTTTTGCTCTATTGTAGGGTTTAAGAATTTATAACACCATTTTTCATAAATTCTTGGTAATTTTGCCGGAAATGAAGATGCATTGGCCTTACATATTGATAATCGCTATTTTTACCCTGGTCGCACCCCGGGCAGAGGCACAAAGTTCGATTCCCATTTCCGTAAAAGTGGGAAAGGCGGCGTATGCGGGCGACAGCATACCGCATATCACGATGCCGACGCTGCACAAGCACCCGCCTTTTCATTTTAAAAGCAAGTCTGCGCAGAAGAAATACAGCCGCATGGTTTACAACGTGAAGCGCACGCTACCCATCGCAAAACTGGTGCGCACCACGATTATCGAAACCTACGAACTGCTGCAAATGCTGCCCGAATCTGAACGCGCCGCCCACCTGAAGCGTGTGGAAAAGGGACTACTCGAACAATACGGACCGAGCATCAAGAAACTCACCATTTCACAGGGCAAAATACTCGTGAAACTCATCGACCGCGAGTGCAACAACACGGGGTACGCCATCACCAAAGCCTTCATCGGCGCCACGCGTGCCAATGTCTATCAAGCCATTGCCCTCTGCTTTGGCAACAGCCTCGCTAAGCACTACGACCCCGAGGGCGAAGACAAGGAACTGGAGCGCATCGTGCGCCTCGTTGAGAGCGGACAAATTTAAATTGAGGTCGCTTCGCTCGTAAGGTTTTGAGGTTTTAAGGTTTTAAGGCTATGCAGTGCGCAAGCAAGTACTCGGAGCAGACCAGCTCATATACTATTCTTAGGTTGTAAGGTTGTAAGGTTATAAGGTTTGTGAGGTTTTAAAGTAACCAATCCGGATAGTCTCTCCTTTATTCGCCGTTAGCTCATCAACTTCGCTGTCTCCTTTCTCCGCAAGGATATTTCTCCTTTCTCCTTTTTCCTTTCTCCATTTTTACACGATTACATGATAAAATCACTCACCACCTCGCTCACCCCCCTCTATCCTCCCGAAGAGGCGCGCGCCATTGTCTTTGCACTCTTGGAAGATGCCTTCGGACTGACGCGTACGGACGTATTGTTAGGAAGGGCAGAGCGCTTAAGTGCTGACGAAAAGTCACTCCTCGCTGCCAGCATGCAGCGCCTGCAGCAGGGCGAACCATTGCAACACGTCGTGGGTTTTGCCTACTTTGGCGAACTCCGACTGAAGGTGACGCCTGCCACGCTGATTCCTCGTCCCGAAACGCTGGAATTGGTAGATTGGGTGACAAGCGACAATGCTTCTGCGCCCCACCCCTACATACTGGACATCGGCACCGGCTCGGGCTGCATCGCCATCAGTCTTGCGCAGCGCCTGCCCCAAGCTCACATTGCAGCATGGGACATCTCGCAAGCAGCACTCACTGTAGCGCAATGCAATGCCGAAAAATATAACATAAAAATAGATTTCCTACAGCGCGACGCACTCAAGGCGAGCAACGAGGCGCCACTGTTTACGACCATCGTGAGCAATCCGCCCTACATCTGCGAACACGAGCGCAAGGACATGGAGCGCAATGTGCTCGACTTCGAACCTGCCACCGCACTCTTCGTGCCCGACGCCGACCCCTTGCTGTTCTACAGAGCACTCGCCGCCCGGGGCAAGGAACTCTTGCTCCCCAATGGCAGTGTTTATATGGAAATCAATCGTGCCTACGGCAAAGAGGTGTGCCAACTTTTCGAACAAGCGGGCTACCCCCATGTCACACTTCGCAAGGACACGTTTGGCAACGACCGCATGGTGAAAGCCACTCTCCCCTCCTAACCCAAATCCCTCCCCCTTACCTATGCTCCACGAACACTACATACAACGCTGCATACAACTTGCCCGACAGGGCGAACAAACGGCTCCGCCCAATCCGATGGTGGGAGCTGTCATCGTGCACCAGGACCGCATCATCGGCGAAGGCTACCACATTCGCTGCGGACGGGCGCACGCTGAGGTCAACGCTGTGCGCTCCGTAGCTGATGCCGACCGCCCTTTGCTCAAGGATAGCACCATCTACGTGACCCTCGAACCCTGCTCGCACTACGGCAAAACGCCTCCCTGTGCCGAACTCATTATCAAAGAGGGCATTCCGCGCGTTGTAGTGGGGTGCATCGACCCTTTCGGCAAGGTGAAGGGGCGTGGCATCCAGATGTTGCGCGAAGCAGGCATCGAAGTCACCGTCGGTGTGTGCGAAGAGGAATGCTTACGACTGAACAAGCGCTTCATCACGTTCCACGAAAAGCAGCGCCCCTACATCACGCTTAAGTGGGCACGCACACAGGATGGATACATCGATGCCCTGCGCACAGATGCGTCCATCGCTCCCCTCGCCATCTCAACTCCTATTACGCGCAGCAGGGGCCACCGCCTGCGCACACTCCACCAAGCCATACTCGTGGGTCACAACACACTCCGCCTCGACCGCCCCACGCTCACTCCGCGCCACTATGCCGGTCCCTCGCCGCTGCGCGTTGTGCTGGGAAAGGTGGAGACTACGGGTTTGCCCAGCGACTTTATTGCTTACGCTACGATTGACGAAGCACTCGCCGACCTCCACGCACGCCAGATTCAGTCGCTGCTCGTCGAAGGCGGCACACAGGTGTTGCAAAGTTTCATCGACCGCGGACTGTGGGACGAAGCGTGGGAAGAAGTGGGCAACCTACAACTCGGGAAAGAGGGAGTTAAAGCGCCCACCATCAGCAACATTACGCCCGGCGTAGAACACCTCGACAACCACCTATTCCTTCACTACGAACAACCCTTAGCGCTCACTCCATTGCTTGTTCACCCATGATTCCTAAAAACCTCATCCGTCCCCTGCGCTGGTTGCGCCGCTTTCGCAAACGAAGAGGCTACGGCATCCACTCGCCGGCAGCCTTTCAGTTTGTCACTGGCGTAATCTACGAAAAGGGCACCTACTATGCCTACGAGCAACTTCACGAAGAACGCAGCCGGGCGAACCTCTCTTCGCGCGAAAAGGACGACCGACTGCTCTTTCGCATTGTCAACTACCACCACCCCTCGTTCATGGTAGCATTAGGCGAAGGCAAGGAGTTCGACATGGCTTGCCGCTACATGAAGGCAGCTCGCCGCTGTCCGCTCTGCCAGGTGAGTCCTTCTGTCAAAATGCAAAGCAAACTCCCACAGGCTGACTTCTACTACTTCGACGCTCCCAAGTGGGAAACATACCTCCCCCAACTCCTCGCTCACCTCGCGGACGGCACATTCATCGTAGTGCGCAATCCGCATGGCAGCACGCACTCGCTGGAAGCATGGCACAAACTCTGCAACGACCCGCGCGTGCGCCAAAGCTACGACCTCTACGACTTCGGCATCTGCCAATGCGAAGCACGCCTCAACAAAGAACACTTCACCATTAACTATTATTAGAGGATAGAGGATAGAGTACAGAGAACAGAGTACAGCTAACCATGCGGGTGGTCGCTCACCACTCAACTCTCAACACTCATCGCTCATCGCTCAACTCTCATCGCTCAACACGTAATATACTACACCATAATTTTCTGCTTTGATGTTTTTCGAGCATTTCGATTTTCAGCGCAAAAATCGGGGTTGCAAAAAGCGTCCTTTTTGTAAGGTATAAAATAGCAAAAGAGGGCGCAAAACTGTTAACTTTTGTAAAAATTGCGCGAAATGCAGATTTGGAGATCGCCGAAAAATGATGTATATTTGCATAAAGATTAAGGAGGGCTGTGCTGCCCTCCTTTTTTTGTGTCCTTCCTCCTGAAAACTTCCTTTGAAGAAGGATTTTTTACCTTTGAAGTAGGAAATTTTTCCTTTTAAGAAAAACTTTTTTCTTTTTAAGAAGGAAAATTTTCCTCGATTTTCCGAAATTTTTTGTTAAACTTCCTAAGTTTTTCTTAACAGAAGTTAAAGTTTTAAACTTTTTTACTTTTTGAGCGACGTTAAGAGATGTTAAAAAATTTGACAAAGCAATTTTGTCAAATTTTAGTAAACAAGCGAGGGGAAAGGAGAAATGAGAAATCAGAAAGGAGACTGCGAAGCTGATGAGCGTAAGCGAATAAAGGAGAGACCATCCGGATTGATTACCTTAAAACCTCACAAGCGAAGCGACCTTATAACCTCATAACCTCAAAATAGTAGACGAGATGGTTTGACTCGAGCGCTTGGTTGCACGCTGCACCCAACATAGATACGTCTCAATGGCGCATCTACTCACATTACGTATTCTTGCAACAAAAAAAACTGCGTTGTTTATTCTCACACAGACATCTCTCTTTCACAGACTTTCGCGAGCTTTGCCCGCACCATCCGGATGGCAGAAAAGACGCTGAAGGCGTCTCCCGTTTTCACAGCACAAAACAAAATTACGTTATTGATTTATAGACAACCCATTAAGGATGTTCCCCTATTTATTATTCTTTGCGCATTACGAAGTTGATACTGTCACGAATGATTTTTGAAAGTTTCACAGCCCCTACATCTGTCAGATGGTCTGCATCATAAAAATCATTGTCAGCAAAGCGCTCATCTGCTTCGAGATTGATATATGTTACTTCGGGGTGAAGTTCCAGCAATGCTTTCAGAACACGTTCGTTACGTGCTGACTGAAGACAATCCTTGTGTTGGCGATAAGTCAATGTAGTAGGAGTGGTCAGCAGTATCAACTTTATGCCACGCTCTTTGCAATAGCGGAATATACGATAGAGTTGCTCTGTATTAAAGTCCACAACCGTAGTGTCTGCATAGGTGTTCACCCTGGCACGCCATTCGCCATTGTCCCAGTCTTCAGTCCGCTTATTTGCCACTGTATAGTTAGCCCCCCATCCGCGTTCATCCCATTCATTGCGGGCTGGTTGGAAAAGTCCTTTCAACTTTTCCTTAAATGTAGTGAGATTAAAACACTCAAGTCCATATTCCGACCAACGACTGTGTAGGGGGCAGTCCATGTAGATGCAGTAGCGAGTTATATAGTCTCCGCCAATGCCACTTTCGTAGTCCTCATACAGAGAAAAGTAGGAGAACGGAAGAATGACAGTGCGCAGATGGGGTGTGGGATAGTTCTCCAGCAACCAAGCGTCGTATCTGTAGGTCTGTGACACTTGTGCCAGGGAAAACACATTGTCGCCCAATATATCAGGGCGCACTCCGTAGTACGTATGGCTACTGCCGAGGATAAGCGTTTGCACAGTTCGACTGTGCTCCGTCATCCACTCATGCTTAAAACGCGCTGCATTGGGGCGGCTTTCCACATACCATTCCCCTAAACCAAAAAGGATAAGCACCACTGCAGAAAATACTCCTACTCGTAATAAAAAGGCTTTCATCATCACATTAGAATTGGAAATAGATAAACTCTGCCGGACGTCCGCCTAAAAACAATGCGGCAAAAAACAAAACTAAATAAACCACCATACGCACTGCGCTATAACGAAAGAATCCTACAGACTTAAACCTCAGCGGAGTTGCGCCCCACAGTGCTTCGACTGCCATAAATACAAGGATGTAAAGTAAGGGCATACGGCTATAGCCCACTCCTTCGCCTGCTGCTGAAAACATACCCTGCAAATAGGTAAACGCCACGCTGATACTCTCTGCTCTAAACAACACCCAGCCCAACAACACGAGAACAAACACCCCACCCTGCTTCAACAATCCACCCAGACCCCTGCTCTCTGCGGTGAGAGAGGGGATTAACGAATAGGGCAAGAAAAGCAACGCATGATAGGCACCCCAAGCCACAAAAGTCCATCCTGCACCGTGCCACAAACCACTCAACAGAAACACTGTCAGCGTATTGAGCCATTTACGCCCTGTACCTCTACGACTTCCGCCCAGAGGAATATACACATAATCGCGCAGCCAGGTCATCAGCGAAACGTGCCAACGTCTCCAGAACTCAGGGATTGAGCGAGAGAAGTAAGGCTTATCAAAATTCTCCATCAAGCGTATGCCAAACAAGCGAGCCGAACCAATGGCTATGTCACTATAGGCTGAAAAATCACCATAAATCTGAAAAGCAAAACAGAGGGCTCCGACCCATAGTTCGCTCGTCGAAGCTGCATCATAATTGGCAAAAATATGATCGGCAACAGCTCCACAATTGTCTGCCAGCACCATTTTTTTGAGCAGTCCCCAAAGTATGCGCCTCATGCCCTCCGTAGCATCAGCACGATCGAAACGGCGAGGCGAAGCAAACTGAGGTAACAGATGAGCAGAACGTTCTATTGGACCTGCCACCAACTGCGGAAAGAATCCTACGAAGGCAAAAAATCGCAACAAGCTCCGCTCTGCGCGCACCTCACCACGATAGACATCCACCACATAACCAATGGCTTGAAACGTATAAAAACTCACCCCTACGGGCAACACAACTCCCAACAAAGGCAAGTTGGTTCGCCAACCCAGACTCTCAAACGCTGCAGCGGCTGAAGCCACGAAGAAATCAAAATACTTAAACACACACAACACGCTCAACCCTATACCTATTGCTATGCCACAAAGCAAGCGGCGAGTTGTTCCCTTCTGTCGCTCCATAGGCAACGCCAGCGCCCAGGCTGCGCCACAGGTAGCAGCCATAAGTCCTAAAAAGCGAACGTCCCACCACCCGTAGAACACAGCACTTGCTACCACAACTACAAAGCACCGCCAACGCGAGGGCAGTCCCCAATAGAGGGCAAAGACCGTAGGTAAAAAAAGCAGGTAAGCCAACGAAGTAAACAGCATTGATAATAAATCTATTTATTGAAGTTTCGCAAATGTTCAACTTGTTAGGTTATAAGAACTTAAGGTTGTAAGGTTTTAAGGTTTTGAGGTTTCCTTGCGGAATGCAAGTCAGCGTGCAAACAAGCGTTAGGGTCTAACTATCTCGTCTACTCGTACCTAATAACTCGTCTACTATTTTAGGTTTTGAGGTTTCCTTGCGGAATGCAATTCCACTACTAAACAAACAAACAAACAAAACTATCACACCCTTATTAATCCTAAACGAGAAGGAACTTATACTTGCGAAACAAGTGAAGCATTTTATTCTTTACACATTAGTTTCTCCCTTATGACAATCTTAGCAAGGCGCGCGCCGCTTCGATAATCGTATCGATGGTGCGCTGAAAATCGTCGGAGGTAATGTCCACTTTGACATCGGGGTCGATGCCCAACTCGGTGTGCTGCCCTTCGCGGTCGAGCATGGGGCATGCCGAAAAGCGGATGCTCCACCCGTTAGGAAGTTCGGACATGAGGGGAAGACCGCTTCCACCCCCCGTTTTGTCGCCAAGGACGGTGACATTGGGCAAGCCCTTAAGAAACATGGTGAAACTATTGGCTGAGCTATAAGTACGGCGGTTAGTGAGCAGAATGACGGGTTTCTGCCAGCGCAGCCCATCGAAGGGTTCAATAAAAACGGCTTCGGGAGCAGAGAATGCGTTGTGAGCAGTCCCCGTCTTATGAAGGATATAGCCCACGTGGGTGCGCTCATTCACAAATATCGATGCCAGTTTTTCGGCTGCTGTGAGCATGCCGCCGCCGTTGTTGCGGATGTCCACAATGAGTCCGTTGCAGAGCGAAAGGTAGCGCATCATTTCGTGGAGCGTGCCATCGCCAAAGTTGTTATCAAACGACGAGCAGCGAATGTAGCCCACGTTGTCGGGCAGGATTTTGTATTTCAACGCACCGCTCGAGCGATACTCCTCTGTGCGCCCTAAATAGCGGCGTTCGAGGGTATCGGAATAGTTGGCAGGATAGTTGTCAAACCAGGCACCGTAGCGCGACGTGCCATACTTCGTGACCAAATTGACATGGCCATCGCGGAGTTCGTTGCTCAACTCGGAGAGCACTTCGAAGAGTTGCTCATTGCTCATTTGCTCGTCGATGCGCACAGCATAGTCGGCATAGACCTGTTGCCAGTCGAGCCCATAAGCCTCCGCCTTATAGTCGAAGAAGCAATAGCGCTCGTCGAACAACTTCCAAAGGGTTTCGAAATTACCGCGCTTGGTGTTGACCGCAACATCTTCCGTGATGCAGCCCGAAAGGAGGAACACGCTGAGCAGCAGGAGGCAAAACGTATGTTTCATCATATAGAGTAGCAAATTATGGATGTAAAATCCGGAAATTATAACTATAGCCAATCATCAAAGTGTTGAGCCAGGAGTGGCGTTTGAGGTGGTGAAGGCGACTTTGGCGCGCCTCGCCGCGGTAGCCTATATGGATGCGCGAGCGCCCGATGGGGGCTGAGAGCGTGCAGAGCACGCGCGCTGTTGGCGCATTGCCCAAATGCGTCACGACAACGTTGCGATCGTAGTGACCCAGACTGAAAATTTCGTAGTACGACTGTCCGAAACGAGGCGAGAAAGCCGCGCCCAGCAGGGGAATATCAAGGCGCGCATTGAGAGCGAACGCCTTTTTCCACACCTCGAAATCGTAGCGCGCCGCAGCACTCGCGCCTGCGCTCAGCGCCAGGCGTCCCTGCGCAGGATTGTTGCCCCCACGCATGCTGTAAGTAAAACCGCCACCGACTTCGAGCATCGGACCCACAGCAAGTTGAAGACGCGCGACAGGGGTCCACACACGACGCCAAGCCCAATCTATCTGAAACTGACCGTCCCACTCATCGTTGTCCTCCGTAGGACTGGACACAAAGCCAAGGTCGGCCCAATACGAACGCTGGTAAGTCCAACCCCCACTGCACCATCTCAACGGACGCAGCGTGGAACTGTGAAAACTAAGGTTAGCGCCTGTATATTCGAGCGGCGAAAGATAGGTGTCGAGTACATTCTGACTCCCCATGCCGAAGAGCACAAGGCGCTCGCGCGACTGCGTGCGTTCGTCCGACTGCGAAAACGCCATCAGCGGAAAGAGGAGCAGCAGCAAGAGAATCTGTATGGATTTTAATCTCATATATAAATTTATATTCAACTTCATGCCGGAAGATTCGATTTGTAATAACATATATATATATAATGAGTAATATGTTGAAAAAAAGAATGCTTATCCGCTTGGCAAAATTAGTAAAATTTAGGTAATAAAATAGTAGTTAACCCACTAAACTGTATTTTATGAAACCACGAAACAACACCCATATTCAGCAACGACGATGCTACATGATTTGTTCTGATGAGATTTACAAAACTTCGTATTCATTGATAATTGACTCAACTCTCCATGATATTTAAGAAAATTCTAAAAAAACTACAAAAAAGAATCCAACTTAAAAGATTTTGCATAAATTTGCGAAAAATAGAACATTGCAGACGCTTTTTACACCATAAAAAGAAAAGAAAGTGTAGCCACAAAGGATACAGTCGCCAAAATGTCTACAAACTTTTCAAATTGTTTTTGAACGAAAAATATACTTTTGTTCACCCATATTTGAAAATATTAACGTTCAAACCCGAACAACGTAAATTCAACATACTTATTATTAACTAATTAAAAATTTGTAGTATGAAAAACAAATTTCAAAAATTAGGAGCATTTGCATTTGCAGCGATGACAATCGTAGGTTTTGCTTCTTGCGGAGGCGATGACAACAATGGCGGTGGCGGAATGATTGCCGGCGGCAATGGCAGTTCAACACAAGCGGGCGTATTGAGCCCTGAACTCCCCAAACGCTTGTCAGCAATTAAGAGCGAATTATATTATGGCACAAACTATTACTACAACTATTTAGCCGACGGCAGAATCAGCAATATTGTTGACCAATACAATCATTATAGTAAAGACTCTATCATTTTCAATCCTGCTATCAACCAGTTTGTGCTCAGAGTCTATTCGGGCGAAAGCATTGAGCAGGAATTCCCCATGGCTATTGGTTTTAATCCTAACGGCTGTATCAGCAACGTAGCTTTCACTTATACGTACAAAGACGAAGCTGAATTAGAAATAAACAACGCTACGGTGAATTTCATCTACGATGCAAACGGAAGATTGCTGCAAAGTGTAGGATATTCAACAGGAACCGCAACTTATATCGAAGAAGGCATACAGCTTACCATTGGCATGCAGTCGAATTTGAACAACGTCTTTAATTGGCAGGACGGCAAGTTGACGGCAATTACTACGAATACTACTGCATCGGCCTCAGTAGCCGGATTCACCGAAACAATAATTGAAGAAAGAACAGTGGCTTTTGGTTACGAGCAGGAATATCCCAACAAATATTGCCAGTATGCTCCTTTTATGAACCACTATGTTGACTGGCTCGAAGTTGATGGACTTTATAATGTAGGACTCTATGGACGCGGCCCCGCAATGTTGCCCTCATCTTACAGTGTCACAGCATCTGAAACGCACGCTGGCGAAAAACATGAATGGACCGAAGGACAGGGCACATTCCAATACAGACTCAACGCTGACGGCTCGATTGCCTGGATGAAAGACGGTAGCGACGCGTTCAACTTCTACTACGATGACCTCACAGCAGGCGCTCCTGCCAAGGCACGCAACTTCGTCGTGAATCCCGAAGCAACTCAGGCTGACGCTCCAAGCGTAAAGAAGAACAAGCCCTTGATGGTGCGCCTCGTTGAAAAGATTCGTGCTAATGGCATGGCGAAATAACATTATTGTTTAGTTTCTTTTTACTATTGCCCTACTTAAGTTTTGCTTTTTTCTACGTATTGTTGTGAAACAATATTTGTCAGAAAATATTGAATAAACGGATTTTGATTTGAGGAAAAACATTTTAGTCATTTTGGAAAAACAATCTCTCTTCACTTCAAAAAGTTACGTATCCAGTTTATTCAAACTTCTTTTGAGTTAAAACTCAGTGGGGCTTTAGTAAATTTAGCATTCAATTTTATTCAACATAAAGAGTTTTTGACAAAACTTTTTGACCAAAAAATCTTCGCATTTTTTTAGTTTTTTAAAGCGGGTGTTTAAAATAATTATTTTGGACACCCGCTTTAAAATTATATTTAACAACATCTATTTTTCATTTTATAACCTGCTTAGACAAATACATTAAATAAATGTGCTACCTTTGGCGCTCGTACAACACATAAAAAAACAGAACAGACATGGGACGATATTTTGGAACAGACGGATTTCGCGGCGAGGCAAACGTAGAACTCACAGCGAAGCATGCATTTAAAATCGGTCGTTTTTTGGGTTGGTACTTCAGTGCTCCCAACCGCAAGGGCCGCATCGTTATCGGCAAGGACACACGCCGCTCTTCGTATATGCTGGAATATGCCTTGGCAGCCGGTATCACCTCGTCGGGTGCAGACGCCTACCTGCTGCACGTGACGACAACGCCCTCTGTGGCTTACATCACGAAGTGCGACAACTTTGACTGCGGCATCATGATTTCTGCCAGTCACAATCCTTACTACGACAACGGCATTAAGCTCATCAATGAGAATGGCGAGAAGATGGACGACGCAACCATCCAGCGCATAGAGGACTTCCTGGACGGAAAGACCGGGATTCCGCCCTACGCTACGCGCGACAGCATCGGCTGCACAATCGACTATGTCGAAGGGCGCAACCGCTACATCGGCTACCTGATTTCGCTGGGCATACATTCATTCAAGGGCATGAAAGTGGGGCTCGACTGCGCCAATGGTAGCGCGTGGGACATCGCAGCATCGGTGTTCAACGCACTGGGTGCAAAGACCTACGTCATCAATGCCAGCCCTGACGGAACGAATATCAACCGCGGAGCAGGCAGCACGCACATCGAGGGCTTGCGTAAGTTTGTCGTAGAAAATGGTTTGGACGTAGGCTTTGCTTACGATGGCGACGCTGACCGTTGTCTCTGCGTGGACGAACGCGGCGAAGTGGTAGATGGCGACAAAATTCTGTACGTTGCAGCATCTTACCTTAAGGAACGCGGACAGCTCGACAACAACACCGTTGTGGCTACCGTTATGTCGAACATCGGACTATTCAAGGCGCTCGACAAATTGGAGATTGATTATGCCAAAACAGCTGTGGGCGACAAGAACGTGTACGACTACATGGCGGCACACAATAACATAATAGGGGGCGAGCAGTCGGGACACATTATCTTTGCGAAGCACGCTTCGACAGGCGACGGTATCCTCACGAGCCTCAAGATAATGGAAGTGATGCTGGCAAAGAAGCGCAAACTATCCGAACTCACAGCGCCCGTGACGCTCTACCCGCAATTGCTCGTCAACGTGCGCGTCACAGACAAACACCTCGTTACGTCGGCACCGCTTGTGCTCGAAGCCATAAAGCATGCCGAAGCAGAACTGGCAGGCAACGGCAGAATGCTCGTGCGCGAATCGGGCACCGAACCGCTCATCCGAGTAATGGCTGAAGCTGCAGACATTCCTACGTGCGAAAAGTGCGTTAAAATCGTTACTGACGCCATCGCAGCCTGCGGTTACGTTGTGAACGAAGACTAAAAACTCATTACTACAGCAAGCGCCCCGAAGACTCTATCCGGAATCTTCGGGGCGCTCATTTATTATATAGGAGTTTTAAGCCTGCTTGTTAGCTTCAACCCACTTGCGTGCGTTTACAAATGCTTCCATCCAGGGAGTTACATCCTGCGCGAGGCGGTCGGCTGGATAGTAAGCGTTCTGCCAGGGATAGAATGCGCGTTCGAGGTGAGGCATCATTGCGAGGTGACGTCCGTCGGCAGAGCAAATACCTGCTACGCTGTAGTCAGAACCGTTGGGGTTAGCAGGATATTCGTCGTAAGAGTACTTGAGCACTACGTTGTACTTATCTTCAGCATAGGGAAGACTGAACTTGCCTTCACCGTGTGCCACCCAAATACCGAGTTGGTCACCACTGAGCGAACCAAACATCACACTGCGATTCGTTGTAACCGTTACGCCAACGAACGAACTTTCAAACTTGTGAGAGTCGTTGTGGAGCATGTGTGAGCGCTTCTTGTGGTCGGGGTTGATAAGGTTGAGTTCCACCATGAGCTGGCAACCGTTGCACACACCGAGTGAGAGCGTATCCTTACGAGCGTAGAAGCGGTCGAGCGCTGCCTTTGCCTTGGGGTTGTAGAGGAAGGCGCCTGCCCAACCCTTTGCAGAACCAAGAACGTCGGAGTTAGAGAAACCACCGCAGAATACAATCATATTCACATCGTCGAGCGTTTCGCGACCCGTAATGAGGTCAGTCATCATAACGTCCTTCACGTCGAAACCTGCGAGGTAGAGGGCGTAAGCCATTTCGCGCTCACCGTTCGTACCCTTTTCGCGAATGATTGCTGCACGCACACCGCTGGGAGTGCGACGGTCGGGATTGATGCCGAGGCTTTCGAACGTACCCTTGAATTCAGGACGGAGATTGAATTCGAGAGGCTGCTGCTTATAGTTTTCGTAGCGCTTCTTTGCACAACCGTGGAAACTCTGCTTTGTATCGAGGAGGTAAGATGTTTCGTACCAGATATCGCGCAAGTGGTCGATGCCAAACTGATAAGTAGCGCCATCCTTTTCTACGAGAATGTGGCGTTCGTCAGTGGGCTGACCTACCTTGAGATAGCTTACGCCGGCTTCGTCAAGGAGTGCCTTGAAGGCAGCCTTGTTCTTGTCGCTCACCTGTACGATAACACCGGGATTTTCAGCGAAGAGAATCTTCACGAGGTCGGTTTCCTTAAACTTGTCGAGGTTGATGCAGAGACCACCTTCTGTGTTAGCGAAGCACATTTCGAGCAATGTAGTAATCATACCACCTGCAGAAATATCGTGACCCGACATGATGAGACCCTTTTCAATCAACTGCTGAACAGCATTGAAGGCGTCGCGGAAGTATTCGGGATTCTGAACAGTGGGAACGTCGCTACCTACGCGGTTCAAACTTTGTGCGAATGCCGAACCACCGAGGCGAAGCGTGTCGAACGAGAAGTCGATGTGGTAGAGCGCAGACTTTTCGCAGTTCACCACTACGGGGCTTACCACCTTGCGTACGTCGCTCACTTCACCACCAGCGCTGACAATCACAGTACCCGGAGAAATAATCTTTTCGTCGTTGGGATACTTCTGCGTCATTGAAAGCGAGTCCTTACCTGTAGGAACGTTGATTTCGAGTGCGCAGCAGAAGTCAGAGAGCGCTTCTACACCACGATAGAGACGTGCGTCTTCACCCTTCTGTGAACGGCAGGGCCACATCCAGTTTGCAGAGAGGCTCACGCTATCGAGTCCGTTTGCCAAAGGTGCCCAAACGAGGTTTGTGAGTGCTTCAGCAACAGAGAGCACAGAACCTGCAGCGGGGTCAGCAAGACCTGCCTGAGGAGCATGACCGATGGCAGTAGCAATACCTGCCTTTCCGCGGTAGTCGAGAGCTACAACACCACAGTCAGCGAGAGGCAACTGGAGTTCACCCTGGTTCTGCTGCTGCGCCACCTTACCTGTTACGGAGCGGTCCACCTTGTTCGTCAACCAGTCCTTACAAGCTACGGCTTCGAGCTGGAGCACGTTAGTCAAATAGTCCTGAAGATTCTTCACGTCGTAAGTTACGTTTTCGTACTTACGCTCTACGGTTTCGTCCACCATGATCGTCTTGGGCGAATGACCGAACATCTGTGCCACGTCGAGGTCGAAAGGACGCACGCCGTCAGCCTGTTCGAAAGCAAAGTGCGCATCGCCTGTACATTCACCTACTACGTACATCGGAGCACGTTCGCGCTCAGCAATCTTACGCACATGGTCGATGTGTTCTTCCTGAATGAGGAAACCCATACGCTCCTGGCTTTCGTTGGCAATGATTTCCTTTGCCGAAAGTGTCTGGTCGCCAATGGGGAGATTCTTCATGTCGATCACACCACCGCATTCTTCCACCAATTCAGAGAGACAGTTTACGTGACCTGCTGAACCGTGGTCGTGGATAGAAACAACGGGGTTTACATCTTCTTCACAGAGTGCACGCACAAGGTTGTTGGCGCGCTTCTGCATTTCGGGGTTGGCACGCTGCACGGCATTGAGTTCGATACCCGAACTGTAGCGACCTGTATCTACTGAAGATACCGAACCACCACCGAGACCGATGCGATAGTTATCACCACCGACAACAACCACCTTGTTGCCCTTCTGAGGCGTACCCTTAAGGCAGTCGCGCTTAGTGCCATAACCTACACCACCGGCGAGCATGATAACCTTGTCATAACCATACTTTTCGCCATTTTCCTGGTGTTCGAAAGTAAGTACAGAACCTGTGATAAGGGGTTGACCAAACTTATTACCGAAGTCGCTGGCACCGTTAGAAGCCTTAATCAAAATCTGCTCGGGAGTCTGATAGAGCCACTGACGCACGGGGAGGATGTCTTCCCAATCGCGACCACCGTCCAAGCGGGGATAAGCAGTCATGTAAACCGCAGTACCTGCAATAGGCCAAGAACCTACACCGCCACCCATACGGTCGCGGATTTCACCACCCGTACCTGTTGAAGCACCGTTGAAGGGTTCTACAGTTGTGGGGAAGTTGTGCGTTTCAGCCTTGAGCGAAATCACAGATTCAATATCCTTGATAACAAAGAAGTCTGAAGTAGAGTGGTCCTTGGGAGCAAACTGTTCCACAACGGGACCTACAGAGAAGGCTACGTTGTCCTTGTAAGCAGAGATAATCTTGTGGGGATTTTCCTGAGTAGTCTTCTTAATCATCGCGAAGAGCGAAGAAGGCATTTCCTGACCGTCGATGATGAACGTTCCACCAAAGATTTTGTGACGGCAGTGCTCAGAGTTCAACTGTGCAAAACCGAACACTTCAGAGTCAGTAAGTTTACGGTTGAGCTGCGCCTCAACATTGTGGAGGTATTGGATTTCTTCAGGAGAGAGCGCAAGACCTTCCTGCTCGTTGTACGACTCGAGGTCGTCAATCTGCTGAATAGCGGCAGGCTGAAGATTGATAGTGAAAATATCCTGATTCAAACCTTCGTACATACGCTGGAGCATGGGGTCGTAGTCCGCATCCTTTCCTGCCACGGGGAAGTATTCTTCGATACGCGAAATTCCCTGAAGATTCATATTCTGCGTAATTTCCACAGCATTTGTACTCCAAGGCGTAATCATTTCGCGACGAGGACCTACGTAGCATCCGTCTAAAGTGTCGCCCGCAAGAAGAGACGCATCACCATAGAGCCAGCAAAGCTCGTTAATTTCTTCTTGAGAAAGGTTGTGGTTTACCTCTGTGGCAATCACGGTCTTCTCCTTTGTCTGAAAAAACAAAATCATAGTCGGTGGTATTTTATTTACGTTTCAAAAAGCCGTTTGCACGCACAGATTGCACGTTGCAAGAACTGACTCTTGAAACATCTGTATAAATATATATTTATTCAACATGCAAACTTACATAAAATCATTGAAATTTACGAAACTTTCACACAGAATAATTACAGCCTCAGCACTAAATCTCGCTGAGTTGAACCCACGACTTGACAAGCAACAAAGATTTATTTGTTTTATCAGACGAAATTTCAGGTACAAGTAAGCAAGTACAAATGACACGAACGCTGCACAGTCTTATGTCCTCACAGCCTTGAAACCTCAAAAGCGAAGCGCAATAATAACCTCAGAACCTTATAACCTTATAACCTCACAACCTCATAACCTCAAAATCTTACAACCTCATAACCTCACCCTATAATATAAAACACTGGAATTTCCGCCTTGATTTTTTTCGTGCATTTCAGATTTTTGCCCTAAAATTGAGCGTGCAAAAATCGCCTTTTTTGTAAGTTCTAAATTAGCAAAAGAGGGTGCGAAATTGTTAACTTTTGTAAAAATGTCGCGAAATGCAGATTTGGAGATCGCCGAAAAATGATGTATATTTGCATAAAGTTAAAGGAGGGCTGTGCTGCCCTCCTTTTTTTGTTACCTTTCTCCTGAAAACTTCCTTTGAAGAAGGATTTTTTTCCTTTGAAGTAGGAAATTTTTCCTTTGAAGAAAAACTTTTTTCTTTTGAAGAAGGAAAAATTCGCGCTGTTTTCGGAAAAAATTTGTTAAACAACGTAAGTTTTTCTTAACAGAAGTTAAAGTTTTAAACTTTTTTACTTTTTGAGCGACGTTAACAGATGTTAAAAAAGTTGACAAAGCAATTTTGTCAACTTTTTAGTAGGCAAGCGAG
>JAZQXH010000018.1:0-12992 GCA_045632745.1 Alloprevotella sp. | reverse complement strand
ACAGCGCAAATTTTTCCTTCTTCAAAAGAAAAAAGTTTTTCTTCAAAGGAAAAATTTCCTACTTCAAAGGAAAAAAATCCTTCTTCAAAGGAAGTTTTCAGGAGGAAGGTCACAAAAAAAGGAGGGCAGCGATGCCCTCCTAAATCTTTATGCAAATATACATCAAAAATCGGCGATCTCCAAATCTGCATTTCGCGACATTTTTACAAAAGTTAACAGTTTAGCACTATCCTTTGCTATTTCTGAACTTACAAAAAAGGCGATTTTTGCACACGCGTTTTTGACTGCAAAATTTGAAATGCACGAAACGAATCAAAGCTGATTGCAGAATCAATTATCTTTATGAGCACCAACAATGTTGGCGCAGCTTTACTGCTCCGTACATGCTCGGACGGCGCATTCCGCACGCTTACTGCTTCAAACCGTTGTTGGCAATGAGCCATTCGGCAATCTGCACAGCGTTGAGGGCAGCGCCCTTCTTGATTTGGTCGCTCACAATCCAGAAGGTGAGTCCGTTGGGATTAGCGAGGTCCTTGCGGATACGACCTACGTAAACGGGGTCCTTACCGGTGAGGAAGAGGGGCATGGGGTAAACCTTTTCAGCAGGATTGTCCATGAGCACGAGGCCTTCAGCGTTTTCTACCGCCTGGCGTGCCTGCTCTACGCTGATGGGCGCTTCGGTTTCAATCCAGATGCTTTCGGAGTGAGCACGAAGGGCGGGCACACGCACACACATGGCGCTGACGTCAACGCTTGAGTGCATGATTTTCTTCGTTTCGTTGTACATCTTCATTTCCTCCTTGGTGTAACCATTGTCCGTGAAGACGTCGATTTGAGGAATCACGTTGTAAGCCAACTGGTAAGCAAACTTCTCTACCTTTACGGGTTCGCCATTGATGACCTGGCGGTGTTGTTCGTAGAGTTCGTCCATCGCTGCCTGACCCGCACCCGATGCTGCCTGATAGCTCGCTACGTGAACGCGGCGAATGTGGCTGATTTTTTCGAATGCCTGCAACGCTACGACCATCATAATCGTAGTACAGTTGGGGTTAGCAATGATGCCGCGTGGGCGATTGAGCGCATCGGCTGCATTGCATTCGGGCACAACGAGAGGCACATCTTCGTCCATGCGGAAGGCGGAAGAGTTGTCGATCATCACAGCGCCGTAGCGCGTGATGTCTTCGGCATATTCCTTAGAAACACCGGCTCCGGCTGAAGTAAAGGCAATGTCAACACCCTTGAAGTCGTCGCCGTGGCGAAGAAGTTGTACTTCGTACTCCTTACCCTGGAATGTATATTTAGTGCCGGCAGAGCGTGCTGAACCGAAGAGGACTAATTCGTCGATAGGGAAATTGCGTTCGGCCAAAACGCGGAGGAATTCCTGGCCTACGGCGCCACTTGCGCCTACGATAGCTACTTTCATCGTAGATTAAGAAATTTTAGAGAGCGAGAGGTTGGTAGGCAACGTGTGGAGCAACACGCTTTTAGCGAATCGCACCAAGCGAATGCCAAACGCAACGTCTCATTTTTAATAAAATGTTGTTAATTTTCGGACAAAATTATAATTTCCTAACAAATCAGCACACAGAAAGTGATAAAAAATTCGTTTCTTTGCAGAATTATTCGGCTAAAGCAGGTATAAAGTCCGCTCAAACCATGCAGATTTGCAATTTCTACAAATCTTTATAGCCACAAAACTAAACTTCATCGTATGCCTACATCACTACCCATTACCGACCCTACGTGGATATTCTTCGTAGTGCTGAGTATCATTCTGATAGCGCCTATGCTATTGGAACGCTTGCGCATTCCCTCCATCGTCGGTATGATATTCGCAGGCGTACTGATAGGTCCCCACTGTTTCCACGTGCTGGACCGCGACAGCAGTTTTGAACTCTTTGGCAAGGTGGGCATGTACTACATCATGTTTCTCGCCTCGCTGGAGATGAACCTACAGGACGTGCAGAAGACGCGCACAAAAGCCCTGACGCTGGGGATTCTGAGCTTTGTCTTTCCGATTTCGATAGGCGTAGCCGCCAATTATGCGCTGCTCCACTATACACTCCCTGCCTGCATCCTGATGGGCGCCATGTATGCCTCGCACACGCTGATTTCGTACCCCATCGTCATGCGCCACGGACTTTCGCGCCACAGCAGCGTAGGTATTGCTGTGGGCGGAACGATTGTTGCCGACGTGCTGACGCTCCTTGTGCTCGCCGTAGTGGGCGGTATGTTTAAGGAAGAAGCCACGGGCTGGTTCTGGGTGCGACTGGTGGTGGAGGTTATCCTCATCGGACTGGTGATTATCTATACTTTCCCTCTGATATGCCGCATGTTCTTCCGCCGATATGGCGAGAGCGTTGTGCAGTACGTGTTCGTATTGGCGCTCGTGTTCCTCGGTGCGGGCTTGATGGAAATTGTGGGCATCGAAGGTATTCTGGGCGCCTTCCTTGTGGGCATTGTGCTCAACCGACAGATTCCGCCCGTTTCGCCACTGATGTCGCACATTGAATTTGTGGGCAATGCGCTGTTTATCCCCTACTTCCTCATCGGTGTGGGCATGCTTATCGACCTCGAAGCGCTCACTAAGTTGAATGCGCTCATCGTTTCGGGCGTCATGGTGGTAGTGGCGTTGCTGACAAAGTGGCTGGCAGCCTTTGCTACGCAGAAAATCTTTAAGATGACAGCCAGCGAGCGCAGCCTCATCTACGGTCTGACCAACTCGCGCGCAGCAGCCACACTTGCCATTGTGCTCGTGGGCTACGGCATCATTCTGCCCGACGGTTCGCGCTTGCTCAACGAGGATGTGCTTAATGGGGCAATGATTCTGATTCTTGTGACATGCATCGTTTCGTCCGTCGTGACGGAGAACACCGCGCGCCACCTGTTGCTCAGCAAGAAGGAAACCAGCGAACAGACGAAACATGAGTCGGACAAAATCCTCATCGCACTCTCCAACCCCGACACGGTGGCGCCGCTCGTCAACGCAGCCCTCATGCTGCGCCGTGCAGGAGGTAAGGAACCTCTGGCAGCGCTCAACATTGTGCTCGACAACGACGAACGAAAGCGTCAGGAGGGTTTGAAGCAACTCGACTTTGCGGCGCGTATCGCAGCAGCGGCAAATGTTGAACTCCAGACGCGCTCGCGTTGGTCGGTGAACATCGTAACAGGTATTTACCACACGATGATGGAAAACCAATGCTCCGACCTGTTGCTCGGACTTCACCAGAAAACGCGCCTCACAGAACCCTATCTGGGCAAAATGACGAGCGACCTTATCTACTCCATTCGCAGGCAGGTGATGATTTATCGAGCGAACATTCCGCTCAACACCGTGAACCGCATACAGCTCGTAGTGCCACGCAAGGCTGAGTTTGAACCCGGTTTTGAACTTTGGGCACATCGCGTAGCGCAGCTGGCTTCGCACGTGTCGTGCGATGTTGAGGCATACAGCGGCAAGGGCACACTCGCCGAACTGCAAGCAGCATGGAACCGCCAGAAGTTCTCCATCAAGATGATACAACACGAATATCGCGATTGGCACGACTTTATCAGCGTGGCGAACAACACGAAGTCCGACCACCTTGTCATCTTCATCGTGGGCCGTAAGGGCACACTCTCGCGCCATAACTACATGGACCACCTTGAAGACCAAATCGAACGCTACTTCTCATCGCGCAGCATGATGCTCATCTATCCTGAGCAGTTGTAACATAGAAAAAAACCTTAGAGCAGAAAACAGCGATTGTTTTCTGCTCTAAGTCTTTTTAAGGTTGTGAGGTTTTAAGTTGAGGTAATAAGGTTTTGAGGTTATGAGGTTTTAAGGTAACCAATCCGGATGGTCTCTCCTTTATTCGCCATCGGCTCATCAGCTTCGCAGTCTCCTTTTTCCGCATGGCTATTTCTCCTTTCTCCTTTCTCCTTTCTCCTTTCTCATCTACTATACTGTAGTCCGACGGAAAAGGTAAAAGTTGGCTTGTACTTTAAACCATTGTCGCTATCGAAAAGGTTGTCCCAGAAAGCACGCGGACTTTGGTCTATCAATTTCACTTTGTGGTAATAGACGTAGCCCACTTCTGTTTTCACAGCCATGTGTTTCGCTATTTTGTAAGCCCCCTCCAACGTTGTTTTTATGATGTTGTTGGAGTACACCTTGTTGTTGTTACCTGCTTTTACGACAGCCGAAAAGCGCTCTGCGTCGAAGGGCGAAAGCGACAATGCGAACTTGGGTGTTAGTTGTGTTGACATCTTAAACTCCGGCATTCCGCGCATGTTCAACTCATAGTTGATTCTGCCACTTTTCTTCCACGTTATAAATGGCACGGGGATGCAGACTGGGTCGCCATAGGCTGTCGTCATCACGACGCCGACACCAAGATTCAACCCTTCCTTCACGTTGTACGAAAATATGGCGCCCGCTGTCAGCGCAAGGCTCTGCGCACGAATGTAGTCCGTCGGTGCATGCAGACTCATCCCCGTCGTGGCAATCATATTCCAGCGCGGCGCAATGGTGCGAACGTGGGTGATCATGAGTCCCGAATTGACAATATTGTCGGGGTTAATAAGCGCTGCGCCTTCATCGTTGTTAAGATGCGCATACTTTCCGTTGAGCGTAGCCATCCATGTGCGAATGCCGCGCTGCGCATCGCGCTTTACGGACAGGGGGAGCATAAGGCTCCCCGATACGTATTGCATGCCGCCTCTGCCCACCTCCTGCTTATCCTTATTTTCTAAGTTGCTCGAAAGCAGATTGCCATATTCAATGTGTTGCGCCATGCCAACAGTAGGTAGGGTAACGCAACAAAGCAAAAGTATTTTCAGAATGGATTGAATCATAGGGTCTCTATTAAAGAAAACTGAGAATAAAGTTTAGAGCATGGAAAGCAGGAAACGGCAACCCTCTTGCTTGTGAGCGTTTGTGCCCCTCGTTTACTCGACTACTAAAACTTCGTATTTTCTGCAAAATTACAAAGTTATAAACAAATTGTTTTTACACAACCCTTTATGATAACAAAATTCATGTGAATCGCTTATAATTTTTTGTAGAGACACAAAATTTGTAAATTATTCATACTTATCATGCTTTATAAAAAAACTTGTGTAACAAAATATAAAAACAAGTACTCTTTCTTTTCGTAAAAATACTTACTTTTGCGAATATAAATCAGTCTCTTAAAACTCACCCCCCTAATGAAAAAATTTCTATTCGTCTTCATGGTGGCCTTTGCCCTTGCGGCTTTGGGGCAGAAAAATCCTGTACAAATATCTGCCCTTCTTGACCGAATTGGGGGCGAAGGAACTTCATCGCGCATCGAGACACGTGTGAAGAATTCGCTTTCCAACGAAGGAAAGGACGTGTTTGAAATCAGTTCGCGAAAGGGTAAACCCTATATTCAGGGAAGTTCACTCAGCTCACTGACTGCGGGTATAGGTTGGTATCTCAATCATTATGCACACGTCAACCTTTCGTGGAATCAACTCACGACCGATCTCTCGGCCGTAACACTCCCTGTGCCCAAAGAGAAAGAGCGCAGAGAATGTAGTGCAGACTACAGGTACTATCTCAATTACTGCACCTATTCCTACTCTATGGCATTTTGGACCAAGGAGCGTTGGGAGCAGGAAATCGACTGGATGGCGCTCCACGGCATCAACCTTCCCCTGGCACTTGTAGGTTCTGACGTCGTGTGGAAAAACATGCTCACAGAGATGGGATATTCCCGCATAGACGTTGATAAGTTTGTTGCAGGTCCTGGTTTTCAGGCCTGGTGGTTGATGAATAACCTTGAAGGGTGGGGCGGTCCGAACCCCGACTGGTGGTACGAACGTCAAGAACATCTCTGTCAGTTTATCCTCGGCAGAATGCGTGAACTCGGCATGGACCCCGTCTTGCCCGGTTATAGCGGCATCTTGCCCAGCAACGCTACAGAGAAAATGGGCGTAAAGGTTATCGACCAGGGATATTGGTGCTCGGGTTTCCGCCGACCTTCATTCTTGTTGCCGACAGACGAACGCTATGCTGAAATTGCGCAACTCTATTACAAGCATCTGGCTCAAGTGATGGGTAAGTCGAAATATTACAGCATGGACCCCTTCCACGAAGGAGGTCGCACGAAGGGTATTGACCTTAAAATGGCTTTCCACACGATATATCAGGAAATGCAGAAGCATTCTCCCGGTGCAGTATGGGTGATGCAGAGCTGGGGTGATAATCCGCGTCAGGAAGCATTGGATACCCTTGAAAAGGGCGGACTACTTGTGCTCGACCTCTATTCGGAAGGTTTGGCAAAGTGGGTGGAGAAGAAGGGGTATTCAGGACATGACTTCGTTTGGTGTATGCTTCACAATTTCGGAGGAAAGACGGGTATGCACGGACGTTTCGACACGATGCTGACAGGTTATTACAACGCTTTGGAACAATACCCCAACGGCACGAAGGGTATTGGAGCGATTCCCGAAGGATTGGAAACAAGTCCGATTCTTTACGACTTGCTGTTTGAATTGCCATGGATGAAGCGCGAAGAGGGGAAAGATTGGATGCAACGATATACCGAGGCGCGCTATGGAGCGAAGAGCGAGGCGATGGAGAAGGGATGGGACGTTTTGGCTAAATCCGTGTTGAATTGCCCCCAACCTATGCAGGATGTTGAGTCTGTAATCTGTGCGCGTCCTGCGCTTAATGTATCGCGTGTTTCAGGATGGGGTACTACCAAGATTTATCACGACATCCGCAAAGTGCGCGAGGCGACTGCATTAATGCTTAAAGAAAAGCATCGCTTCAAAGATAATCTAAATTATGAATACGACATCACAGACGTGGTGCGCCAAACACTCACTGATTCCACTTACTACCTCCTTAAAGACATTGCTACAAGTCATAAGAACAAGGATATGGATGCGTTCAAGAAACAATACGCTGTTTTCCTTGAAATCTTGAGTGACCTCAACCGCTTGCTCTCGCAGGTAGAACCTTTTAAATTGAGAACCTGGACGCAGTCGGCAAGAAACGTATGCAACGAAGTGCAAGGCACGACTGAGGAAGACAAAGATTGGATGGAGTGGAACGCACGTACGCTGATTTCTGTTTGGGGACCTGAGCAATGTGCCGAACGAGGTCGCTTGCACGACTACTCCAGTCGTCAGTGGGGCGGAATGCTCAACGACTTCTATCGTGCACGTTGGGAGATGTTCTTCAAAGCCTTGGAAGAAGGCAAGAACATTACTTCGCCCGAATGGTTTAAGTGGGAGGACCAATGGAGCAAAAGCAAGACGATTACCAATGTCTCAAAGGAATCTCCTATTTCCGTAGCTGAAGAACTGTTTTATAAGTACTTCAAACAACAATAAGTACTACGCGCAAATCCCTAAATAATATATTGCTTATGTTACGAAGTTGTATATTCTTACTCGCATCCATTGTAGGATGCATTGCAACCTGGGCGCAATCAGTACGTACGGTTTGCTCGCCCGATAAAAAGATTAAGGTAGAAGTGACGCTTGCCGATGGCATCACTTATAGCGTATATAATGGCACAGAGTTGGTGCTCGATGCGTGTCGATTGTCGCTTGATGTAAATGGAAAGGTATTGGGTTCTTTGCCCCGACTGAAGCAAGCAACCACGCGCTCTGTTTCCGAAGTAAAACGCCCCTTTCTGCACCTTAAATATGCGGTGGTGCCTAACGAATACAACGAACTAAGACTGCAGATGAAGGATGACTATGCTGTTGTGTTCAGAGTCTTCAACGACGGCATGGCCTACAGATTTGAGACTGCATTAAAGGGAAACATTCAGGTGAATCACGAAGATATTACGGTGTATTTCCCTCACGATACGCAGTTGGTGCTTCAGCAGAGCGACCGCTATCGTAGTTCTTACGAAGAACGTTATGCTTTCACAAAGGTTGCTGATTGGCATAGCTACCATAAGATGGCACACTATCCGATTTTGGCAACAACGCCTGCTGGAACAAAACTATTGATGAGCGAAGCCGACCTTGTCGATTATCCAGCGGCTTTCTTCCGCAGTAATGATGCAGATGGCATTTCTTCCGTATTTCCAAGGGTGCCTGCGGCAGAGAAACCTCGTAGCGACAAGAGCAACGACGTGTTGCTTCGTGAGCGCTATATTGCAGCAACTTCAGGCACGCGCACTTTCCCTTGGCGCTACTTTGTTATTACAAGCGAGGATGCAGGGTTGATAGAAAACACCATGACGTGTCGTTTGTCGCAAGATAGCAAACTGGATGATGTGTCGTGGATTCAGCCAGGACAGGCAAGTTGGGAATGGTGGAATGGTGCCGTGCCTTACGGAGCTGATGTTGACTTCAAGGCGGGATTGAACGTCGAAACTTATAAGTACTTCATGGATTTTGCTGCGAAGTATGGCATTGAATATATTGTGATGGACGAAGGATGGGCAAAAGATAATATGGATGCCTTCACCCCGAATCCCGATTGCGACTTGCACGAGATTATTGCGCATGGCAAGAAAGTGGGGGTGGGCGTCATTCTTTGGCTCACATGGAGATGTGTAGAAGCGAATCCCGGATTGTTCGCACAATTTGAGAAGTGGGGCGTAAAAGGGGTGAAGATTGACTTTATGGACCGAAGCGACCAATGGATGGTAAACTTCTATGAGCGAACCGTAAGGGAAGCGGCGAAACATCATATCTTCGTGGATTATCATGGCGCCTTCAAACCTGCGGGACTTGAATACATGTATCCCAACTTGCTTTCGTATGAAGGCGTTGTAGGTATGGAGCAGATGGGTAATTGCAAACCAGAGAACAGCATTTATCTTCCGTTCATACGCAATGCTGTTGGAGCCATGGAATATACACCTGGCGCCATGTTTAGCATGCAGCCCGACAACTATGCAGCGCGTCGCCCCAATTCGGGCAGCATCGGTACGCGCGCTTACCAGATGGCACTCTTTGTAGTGTTTGAGTCAGGACTTCAGATGTTGGCCGACAATCCTACGCTCTATTATAATAATGATGAGTGTACGCAGTTCATCGCTTCCGTTCCCGTGCTGTGGGACGACACAAAGGTGCTTTCCGCCAAGCTGGGCGACCATGTAGTTGTTGCCAAACGGAGTGGGGAACAATGGTTCATCGGAGGTATGACGGCTGAGCGCAAGGCCCCATTGGAACTTGATGTGAAACTCGATTTCCTTCCCGAAGGTGCATCCTTCACTTTAACCTCGTTTGAAGACGGTGTAAACGCCGATCGCCAGGCCATGCATTACGTCAAGCGCGAGCAAATCGTTCGTCGTGGCGACGTGGTTAAACTTCGAATGGTGCGCAACGGAGGTTATGCCGCATGTATTAGCGCTAAATAGTGGACTGCCCCAAACGAAAAAAACAGACATTTAATGACTTAAGCAAGTAGCGCTTGAAATAAACAACACTACTTGGAAATATTTATAAAGAACAGCGGTTAGATTGATTATCGCTTATTATTTTATGATAACTTTTACCATAGCACTCATTGTGCTCGTCCTTGGTTATTGGATTTACGGTTCGTACGTAAACAGAGTTTTTGGTCCCGACGACCGACAGACGCCTGCTGTTACCATGGCAGACGGTGTAGACTATATCCCCCTTCCGAATTGGAAAATCTTTATGATTCAGTTCTTGAACATTGCAGGACTCGGTCCTATCTTTGGGGCGATTATGGGGACGCAGTTTGGAACGGCGTCTTACCTTTGGATTGTGTTCGGAACCATCTTTGCTGGAGCGGTGCACGACTTCTTCTCGGGCGCCTTGTCTATTAGAAACGGCGGCGAGAGTCTGCCCGAAATCGTGGGGCGCTATCTGGGCCTGCGCACGAAGAAGGTGATGACAGTCTTCACGATGGTGTTAATGATATTGGTGGGCGCAGTGTTTGTGAGCGGTCCTGCTGAGTTGATTGCAGGCATGACGCCCGACTGGATGGATGCCTATTTCTGGATTATCGTCATCTTCCTTTATTACGTGCTCGCCACACTGATGCCCGTGGATAAGATTATCGGTAAGGTCTATCCGCTTTTTGCCTTCGCCCTGTTGTTTATGGCGGTGGGTGTGTTGGTGATGCTGTATGTTAAGAGCCCCGACCTGCCCGAAATGTGGAACGGATTTGGCGTGAAGTACGAGGCGAGTCCGATTTTCCCCATGATGTTCATCTCCATTGCTTGTGGTGCTATCAGCGGTTTCCACGCCACGCAATCGCCCCTTATGGCGCGCTGCATGAAGTCGGAAAAGCATTGTCGCCCTATCTTTTACGGGGCGATGGTTGCCGAAGGTGCGGTAGCGCTGATTTGGGCGGCTGCTGCCACTTACTTCTTCCACGAAAACGGTGTGATAGATGCCGCGACGGGCAAAGCTTTCTCGGGAGCAGCCGTGGCAACGCGCATCTCGAATGAGTGGCTCGGCACGTTGGGTGGCATCTTAGCTATTCTCGGCATTGTGGCTGCGCCCATCACGAGTGGTGACACCGCCCTGCGCTCCGCACGATTGATTGCCGCCGACTTCCTGCACATCGACCAAACGCCCATTCGCAAGCGCTTGATGATATGTATTCCGTTATTCCTGCTCACCATCGGTGTGCTCGTTTACAGCCTCAGCGATGCCGAAGGGTTCAAAATTATCTGGCGCTACTTTGCGTGGTGCAACCAAACGCTCTCCGTCTTCACCCTCTGGGCCATCACCGTTTACCTGGTGCGCCATGGCAAGAACTTCTACATTGCCCTCCTGCCCGCTTTGCTCATGACCTTGGTCTGCTCTACCTACATCTGCATCGCTCCAGAAGGACTCTCCCTCCCCCAACCCATCGCCTACGCCATCGGTGGCACCTGCGCCATCATCGCCCTCGTATGGTTTATTGGGTGGTATAGGAAAGAGGGGAAAATAGTGGGGTAAGATTCTAAGGATTCGTTCACAGAAAAGAAAGTACTTATATATATGTTATAGACTTATGAAAGCAAAAGATTTTTTCATGAAGAGTCGTTATGGATTCCTAAAGCTCTTTGCCATTTGTAACCTCCTATTTTGGGGTTGTAACGATGATGATCCAGTTGAGAGCAAGGTGCCCGACTTGCCTACACAACAGATTGTTGTTTTGTTTGAAAACGACGTTCATTGTGCTGTCGATGGTTACCCAATGCTTGTTACGGCTCGTAACGAATGTTTGTCACGCACGAATTATGTCTCAACAGTGTCTTGCGGAGACTTCGCAAGTGGCGGATTTGTGGGTGCCGTTTCAAGAGGTGAGCAAATTGTAGAACTGATGAATTATGTAGGCTATGACGTTGTTGCTTTGGGTAATCATGAATTGGATTACGGCATGCCGCAAATGTTAGCGCTTACTGAAGCATTGGATGCTCCGGTGGTGTGTGCGAATCTTAAGAATGTGCAAACTGGAGTTTATCCCTATCCTGCTTATAAGATAATTCGTTATGTGGATGTGGATGTGGCTTATATAGGTTTTACCACCACGACAACCGGCACCGTTACGAGTTTGTGTGACGAACAGGGCAATCCGCTTTATAGTTTTATGCGCGAGAATTTTTACGAAAATGCTCAATACTTCATCAACAAAGCTCGCCAAGAGGGCGCCGACTATGTCATAGCGCTTGCGCATTTGGGCGACACTCCTAAAACAGGAGGTCACGCAAATTCTGTGGAACTCATCAGTAGCACTACGGGCCTGGATGCCGTCATCGACGCTCACGACCATCATGTCATCGAGCAGCAACTTGTCAACAATAAGGAGGGTCGCCCTGTATTGCTCACTTCTTCGGGAAGCAATTTTCAATACATTGGTCAGTTGTCCATCAATACCGACGGTACGCTTGAATCTTCCCTTATCAATACCTCCGATGACGCCGTCGTGGCGGATAGTGATTGCCAACAATTTGTGGAACAACTGAAGGAGAAGGTGAGTGAAAATGGTAATTTCGTTGTAGGTAGTAGTGAGGTGGACCTCACCATTTACGATGCCGACGGTAAGCGTATTGTACGCAAGCAGGAATCTAACCTCGGCGATTTTTGTACCGATGCCTTGCGCACATTTACGGGTGCTGACATTGCTCTCGTTAATGGTGGTGGTATTCGTACTGACATAAAGCGTGGCGATATTTTGTTTAACGACCTCATCAATGTGATGCCCTTCGGCGATATGATTGCTACGGGTACACTTTCGGGTGAGCAGTTGCTTGATGTGTTAGAATATTCCGTTTCAGCGTTGCCAGCCGAATCGGGTACATTCATGCAAGTTAGTGGTCTGCGCTTCAAGATAAATCAGGAAATACCTTCACCCGCCATAAAAGACGAAGCAGCAGGAATGTTTACAAGCATAGGTGAAGGCGAGCGCCGTATCTCGCAGGTTGAAGTGCTTGACAAGCAGAGCAACGTGTATCAACCACTTGATAAAACGCAGCAATATACCATCGCTACGTTAGACTATCTGATTCTTGAGTTAGGAGGTTCGGGTATCTTGAGTTGCGTCACTCCCGATTTCAAATATTATGGAGCAGATATTGAGATTCTGCGTCATTACCTTGAAACAAATTTAGGCGGCATTATCGGTGAGGAGTATAGTCAACCTCAAGGACGCATAAGTATCGAGTAAGGTGCGGAGATTTATTAATAACCTGACTCAACTGAAACTTGCGAAAGTTGAGTCAGGTTATGTGTATGTTAGGTAGCTACGCTCTAAGGTTTTGAGGATTATCCAAATTATTCATGTAAACGAATGGTAAGTAACCCCAATGGTACTCCTTAAAAACTAAGATGTTGAGCACTTGTGAAACTTAATTCACATCATGGAATTTGCGTCTGTAGAAACCCCTCAAACCATAGCAATTTAAAATTATTTCCTGACTTCATCACTTTTTGTTGCAACATTATGGCGCTTATTGTTTATCAGGCAGTTACGGAATTTTGTTGGGTGGTTTTGGGTGGCGCAAGCATAAAAAAGTGTACTTTTGTACTATGTATATACGAAAGAAACA
>JAZQXH010000017.1:0-13106 GCA_045632745.1 Alloprevotella sp. | reverse complement strand
TCGTTTGTTAGTTCCATTTTAATACTGTTTTAATGTTATTCTTACACCGATGCACGGGCGCGTTTCTTTACGCTTTCCGTATCCATATACTCTGAGTAGTCTTCGTCGTCCTGTTCAATGGGTATCACAACAGGTTTCACCTCCATCTGTGCCATTTCCTGTGCATCCTTCTTGCTCACTACCGCCACCTTTTGAATTTTGCCCTGGCGCATCATACTGTCGAATTGAGCCACATATTTGCTCTGCTCGATATAAGCTTCGCGGTCGGCATCCGTCTGCTCGGCTGTGGCCTCGTTATACCGTTCTAAAAGGGCACAGGTTGCGATGAATTTATCGTTCTGGTATATATACACCTCGTTGATATTTCCGTCAATGTCGGGCAGATAATAAGCCAATACCTTATTGTTGCGCGGAGCGAGCTTCTCAATGACATCAGGCGACGGCAAACGGTACTGCTGATACTGAACCGTACAGTACATATTCTGTCTGATACTTGTCTCAGTACACTCGCCGATATACCTGTAGAGGACGTGGCGGTCCCACGCTGCGAGGTCTGGGTTCTGCGTCTGGCAGAACACATCCCACCTTGTCATACCGGGATACTTCTTATCATTGGGGTGCAACTGTGAGTTGTACTCCTGAATAGCCCTTATATCGTCAGCAACCAGTTCCTCATAGCTGTAGGTTCTCACCTTATAGGTGTTGTTCAACTCGTCATAGTCTTTCTCCTCCTTGTGGCGGTTAGCCTCCAGCTTCGCATACCAGCGTCCTATATTTGTCTGCAAGCGTTTCTCAACACTATACTTCTTTGTCCTGTTGAAATGCTCGGCGCGTTTCTCTCGCGAGTTGCCCGGGTTACACCAACGAATGAGGGGGAACACAGTCCCGGCATTCATAAGGCCATCAGCAAAGTTCGATACAAGGTGGTGTTCGACCTCCAGCTCTGCCGGCATATACAAGCCGTTCCTGTCAAGCGTCTGGAACATATTCCTCATACAATCGATGAACAGTTCCTTCGTCTTGAGTCGGCTGTATGCGTAACCCACAACCGCACCGCTGGCAACATCGTAAGCATAGTAAGCTTTGACACGCTGGCCGTTGTGCATAGGTCTTGGCAGGTCGCGGTCATCAAGAGAGATTTTACTGCCGGCAAACGCAGCCACCTTACGCAAGTGGTAAGGACGGTAACGGTTGTTGAAATCCCAACTGCTGTCGTGTACCTTCGACAAAAGAGCTTTGTTCTTGTGGTCGTTGAGGATATTCGCAATCGTACCCTCACTCAACACAATCGGGTTACCCTTTTTGTCAATGAACTCCTCGGGGTTGTAAATCTCGCCTGTCTCCAGGTCGGTAACTTCCAACTCACCGCAAAGGAACTGGTTGTACATCTCCATTACCACCGTCGCGTACGGACGCTGTTCCTGAGCTGCAAGGCTTAACACCAGGCGTTCTATCGTGTAGGTAACCTTACGCTTGTTTTGGTTCTGGAACTTCTTGCTGATAAGACATTCATAACCCGACTCGCGAAACTCGTTCACACGAGCCTTGAAACGGTTTGTACTGAGTGGCAGCGTATGCCCGAACTCGGCCTGATAGTAACTGATGGCACCGGCCATCTCGCTCCAATTCACACCACCGCCTTGCATAGCCTTACGCAGAATCTTCGTATCGTTGAGCAAAGCAATGACAGCCTGCAGCACCGAGGCATTTACCGTATATTCGTTGATATGTTCCGGGGGCAACGCCTCGCCGTTATCAAAGCGGAACCTGGTATAAAAGGCACGAGCTTTGGCATCCATCACATAGTGCTGCGCAAACCAATCGCGCAAGATGTCCACTTTCATTTCGCCGTATTTTTCCTGTATTCGTTCTCTAAAACGCACCGGCAGTGTAGCAACCTCAACAAGAACATAGTTGCCAAGCCCACCACCATCACGCACAACATTGATTTGCCCGCGTGCTTTCAACTGTTTGTAATTGGGCACAGACATTATAGGAGCAAGTATTTCAGCCGACAAAGTCGAAGGATCCCTGCCGTCCAGCACACGGCTATGACTGTAATCGGGCTGCCCATTGACAATAACAGGGCGGTCGTCATAAGTCAAATCGTTAGCCGATATGCACAATATTTTACCGAAATACTCCATAACTGAATTTTATAGGCTTGCTGCCAATAGTTGTATATCCTTCTGAAACTCCATAAATTCAGGCACACCCATCACGCCATTGGCTGTGCGTTCTACCTTACCATCTACATACACAGTTATATCTCCTGTGGGCTTATGGTACACCAGCTTCACTCGTTTGCCGAAGCGTTGCGTCATTGTGAATTCAACCTCCTCGTGTGTGGTATCACCCTCTTCAAGTTTAGCACCTACCAACTCGCCACCATGCTGCAAAGCCAAATGGCGCATTTTCCTGGCCTCTTCACCTGTAGTCACAAAGTTCATTGCTCTCCAAACTCTCATACGGCTGCACCTAAACACCTTCATAAGAAAGTCGCGGCACTCATTGTCTATTACAATCTGTTTCTCCATAGTTATTATGTTTTAATCAATTCCCAATTCAGTACATAAATTTTCAATCTCGGCAGAACGTTCCTCAATATCGTTGTGCAACATTCCCACAATCCTGTATATATCTCTGTCGTCTTCGCAAACCTCGACACCGTCAACTCTGCCCTCAACTTCCATCTTCTCCATGAGCGCGTCAGTCTCGTTAAAAAGCCGGTTAGCCAAGCTGCGTATCTTACGCAATGCGTTTATATATTCCTGTTTCATAGCTCACCTATTTTAGGTTGTTCTTGATATATTCTCTATCTTCCTTCCAAAGAGGATAACCCATCTTGATTTTGTGAAGTATGGCCGCCTTCTGTCCTACAATCCTGATAGCCTCATTATAGAAATCTGTATCATCATAAGCAGCAGCCTTACCAATGAGAAACCACGCAAGTTCCTCCATCTTGCTATGGCAATCTTCTGCCTCGTTGTTACGCTCCTCGAGCATTCCGTTAAGCAATACAACCTGCTTGGTCAATTCTCTTGTCAAAGGGTTGCTACCGGTCTGTACCCAACGCTTGCAAAACTCGTGTTTGTCCATATTGGGAACTGCGTAGTACATTTTCTCAATGTTTCTGTATTCCTCATCTGTTACCTTGCGACCTGTGAGGTCCTGAAATTCGTCTTGTGTCATAGTTGTTTTATTTATATTTCGTTAATAACCGGGTGAAAAACGCCATAACAGGTTTTAAGGCGTAGTATCAAACGCTCCACATAAAAGTCGGGAGCAGTAAAAACAAATCCTTCTTCTGGGGTAAAACTAAAAGCTACACCGTCAGACATAAGGACATAGGCAACCTTTGACCTTGCATTCTCTACTCTCCACACCTTAATCTCGTCCATATTCTACTTGTATTAATTATTCTGCATTCTCAACTCTAAAAGGGAAAGCTTTATCCTCAAGCACACTTTTCACAAAACTCAAATCGTGTTTATCAACCGGAAAGAACACTGCCTCATTATCCACGCTTGGATAAGCCTTGATCGATGTGCGTTGCTGAAACTTAGCAACCAACTCATATAAAGCGTCCACCGTCTCAACCGTCGCCTGTGCTATTACAACTTTTGCCTTCATATCTTTCTATTCTAAAATTCGCTAATCTGCTACTTTTTCCCTATCTTTGGGGCGCGTTACATTGTAACTACGGTGCAAATATAGATGATAATTTTCAACCACGAAAGAATTTCGGGGATTATTTTCAACCTTATGGCGACAATTTTAGACAGAATACAAGAAATAGCCCAAAAAGAGGGGATAAGTATCGGAGCACTTGAACGACAAATCGGTGCTTCAAAAGGGGTTTTATCAAGAGCAATTAACAACGGTACCGATATCCAATCTAAATGGATACAAATACTCGTTGAAAATTATCCCCTTTATTCAACAGAATGGTTGTTGACGGGTAGGGGAGAGATGCGCAAATCGAACTGCGCCCAATTACACACATCCCTCAATAAAACAGCTACCAATCCTAACGAAGATACTGAAAAAAACTCAATTACACAACAGGCAAATCCCCCATCAGGTGAGATAATAGACAGGTTAGTTGCACAAATCACCCAGCAAGCGCAAGAGATAGGCAGATTACAGGAACGAATTGCACAGCTCGAAAGAGAACAGCAAAAAAATGCATCGGGTGCAGCAGGTGGCAACATTGCCAATGCCGGGTAAGTCATTTGAAAATCGTATATCGACACGAATAACCACGCGATCCACACATATATACACAAAACGCATCAAAAACGCGCTATACACACAAAAAACAGCGCAAAAACATAACAAAAGTCGCTGAAAACGCTATAATTCAAGCAGTTTGCGCTTATATATATAAGGAGTAAACACACAAATGCAGTGCAGTTTCCTACCATTATAACCCGAAAAACAGCCAAAAACAAGGGTGTAGAGTGCTTTTTCCTATCCGTTTCGCCCCCCCCTAAAATCAAAAATGTAACCCCAAATGTAACCCCAAACTTACAAAAAATGTAACCCCAAACAGTAACCGCAAATGTAACCCCAAATCAAAATAGACACAAAAACGCACAAAAAAAGGGAGCATTCGCCCCCTTCTATAAGAAAACCGTTAGAACATCGGCAGAAAGCCGTTTTAACGCCATAAGATGTCCATTCCCTTACACACTCCAAAACAGAGCTAAAGCCGCGTAAAACAGCCTTAAACGCCCCTTTTAGAGCGTATTAGACGCGACTGCTTAATAAGCGCCCGCTTCGTCAGGTGGCTACTCCCATCGCGCATACCGGCGTGCAACAGGCTCGTCTTGGTAATTCCTACCTGCTCCTCCGTCAGCACATCAAAAATAGCCGAAATACTACCGAAAAAGTAGTCCTTCTTCTCCCAAATCAAGTGTACCCAAACAACCTTTGTCTCTGCCATAATTCATTAGATTAACACTGCAAATATACCAAATAATTATTATATGGAGTATTTTGCAATTTGTTTTATTTGAAAGCAGGGCGAAAAAACGCGCCACGCCGTACAACCGGTTGCCCCATCAGCTGGATACCACTCCCCCACCCTGGTTTTCCGGATCATTCGAAAGTCGATGTAAAGCAAACCACAAAAGAAAACGCCCGAGGTCACCCCCATACGTAAACCAAATGTAAGCCGATGTAAACGCTTCGTTTTATTTCCTCAATCCTCTACTCCTCACCTAACTTATTGAATAACAAAGATAATGGAGCAATATCCGCACTACCCTATTTTATCACTTCGTTTTATGCCCCATAAATTCATTTAGTCATAAGTTTTTTCTACACAGACATCACTTTCACAGACTTTCGCGAACATGCTCGCACCATCCTGATAATCACGTTAATAATAAAACCTCAACAGATTACTTGTCCTGCAAAGCAAAACTGTTTAATCTGTGTAATCACGTTGATAATAAAAAACATCCGGATGGCAGAAAAGACGCTGAAGGCGTCTCCGCTCAGTAACCGAGGGGTTTGAGCGGAGCGAATACCCCCGGCACGAACCAAACAGGAATGTGCACCTTGAAGAGGTGCCCCAGCAACGAGGATTGAATAGCAACGTGTTAGGGCACCCATTCAGGGTGCACACACCCACACATAAATACCCCGAAAGATCTAATTGATTTGGAGACGCCCCAATGGGACGTCTCTACGCCGGGACATTCCTATTTTGTCATCAAAACGAAACGGAGAAATGCCGAGTGGCATTTCTCCGTTTTCATTATTTACTTCCGACTCGAGTTTCACGAGCCTAAGCATTTTCGGTATGAAGGATTAGATTACAAACTCTATCGCTTGTTTGCACGCTGCAAAGTAGTTGTACTCTGTACCCTGCACCCTGTTCTCAGTTCTCTGTACTCTAAAAAAAGCCTAAAAACCTTACAAGCGAAGCGACCTTATAACCTCATAACCTTACAAATTATTCCCAGTTAGAAGAGTCCCAGCCGCCCTTCTGAGTATATGAATCTGCAGCATCAATCTGCTTATCATTATTATTATTAATTGCGATAGACATTGCTACCATACCTTCCAAATTCAAATCAACAGTTTGAACTGAAGGTGCTATATATGTTTTCTTCATAATAAATAAATTATATTTCGTTATAATATTACTTTACAATAAACTTCTTTCCGTTTTGGATGTAGAGACCACCCTTCACAACGCTGTTCACGCGGCGACCAGCAAGGTCAAAGATAGGCGCATTCGCGTTAGTTGTATTTTCAACTGCACCAATACCTGTTGTGTTACCACCAAAGTTCATGCGCATTACGCTTGCACCATTTGTGAGGTTAAGGTATGCTTTGTTTTTACCCAAAGTTGTACCAACTTCTACGGGATAGAATGCCAAAACATCATCTACCTTACCAAGCACATAACCTGCAGACATCACCTTTGCTTCACCAGCAGAATGTCCTAAGATATTACCTTCAAGCGCAGCCTTTGTTTCTGTAGCAGCAGGCACCATTGTAACCTTTCCGAGTTCTCCTGCAAGAATAACACCTGCATTTGCGGGAATTGCTTCACCTTCAGCTACAGCTGTCATAGAAACATAATCAACATTTTCCTGCGCTACTGCATAATATGCAGTTACGCCCTCGGGAACAACTGTTGCAAAAGGAGCACTGAATGTAGCCAAACCAGCAACACCGTCAGCATTCATCACACCTGTTGCATCTTTCAAATCCACAACATTTTCGTAAGTTGCATCTTCGAATGTAAAGAATACGGTATTTGCGTTTGTATGACCATAATACTTACTTCCAGCAGAACCATTGTGATAGTTTCTATCTCCACTACTGAACATGATATATTGCTTACCTCTATCCTTTACATTTTCAGCCGACTTAATACAAAGTTTACCAAACAAATCTGATTCAGTCAAATCCGAAGCAACATCACCACCATTTCTTGAAGTAGTAGCTCTTTCAACAACAAATTGGAGATTAGAGGCATAATCATTGCGAGTGCAATTAACACTACCACCGTCTGACCAACCTAAATAATAACCATTGTTTCCAACGAAAATATAGTTGTCTCCAACCTTGCGGCAAACAAGCACATCGCCTTCTGCACCCTGAGTTGGCTTATACACGTCGGTTGAGAAAGTCATAGGCCATTCACCATCCGTCTTCCACCAAGCCTTAATCTTATAAGCCTTACCATCTTCAGGAAGTTGGATATCAGTACAAGCATAGTAATTTGCTACAGCAGTTTCCAACTGAGTATAGTCTGAAAGATTAGACAACGCTTGATACGCAGCAGATGTTTTTGCAGGATAACCTACAGCATCCACAATCAAATCCTTAGCCTCATTGATCTTTTCAATAGCTTCTGGCAACAAATTAATTGCATCAGCCAAATCCTGTTCACCACAATTAACAATGGTCATTCTATTACCTTCATCAGGATCTGTACTAGTAACCTTTGAGCCAAACTTTGCTTGCCAGTTTGTAATATTAATATAGGTCTTCTCCGTACCTGGCACCTTAATTACAAAACAACCAGTATTTTCATTCACTTCCCATTGGCTTGCAGGAGTTTCAGTCAATTCCAATGCAACGCCATTTGTTCCGGTATATGTGACGAACTTCTTTGCACCCCAAGAGTAAATGTAAAAACAATTCTCATCCATACCTTCGACACGCAAAAATGCGAAAAGTTCATTTTCGAGACCCTCTGGAGTTGCATCTGTAAGATTTGTGTGAGAAGACGAAGTTACATAATCGCCATTGTTTGCATCATAATACAAGAAACCACGATTTACGGACTTAATCGTGTAAACAGATTCGTTATTCAAATCTGAAATCGCTGTAATCTGTGCCACAGCACCTATCGCACAAAACAACGATGCTAAAAATAGAGTAAATTTTCTCATAAGTTAAATTAATTTTTGATTGATAATTATTGTTCTTGTTTTTTAGATAGTTAACACCAAGAGTGCGACAAATTTACATTCTTTGCAAAAAACAAGAAAAATTATGTTACAAAAACTAACGATTTACTTTTAGGGGGGGTAATTGCTATGCAGAGTTTGCAAAACGTTCTTTCAAACAACAATAAATACAAAGTCCCACGAAGACTGTACGGCATAAAATTATGCTGCATAGTCTTCGCGGAACTTCGTAAAAATCAGGGATAAAAAAAGAGAGTTGCTGTGGGTCAGCGTTCCGAAACCGCATGTTTCGCGAACAACTCTATGTCGGTGAAGTCGTAGGCATGTTCGCGGAGCCACTCGTCGCTTTGATTCCACCATTGCGATTGCTGCAGAAGGGCGATTTGTTCCTCCGTGAAGCGATAGCGGATGATGCGCGCAGGCACTCCACCCACAATAGCGTAGGGCGGAACGTCCTTCGTCACGACGGCACCCATGGCTACGATGGCGCCATCGCCAATCGTGATGCCACCCTTGAGCGTTACGCCGGAACCTATCCACACGTCGTTGCCGATAATGACGGAGCGCCCATCGACGTGCAACACTTCGTCGAAGCAACTTGCATCGACAAAACTGCAATTGGCTTGGCGCATCGTGCTGTAAAAAACAGGGGCGCTGGAGACGAACGTAGAACTGGGGTGCGTGAAGACTTCTACGCGCACCTTGTCGGCAATGCTGCAAAAACTACCGATGCGCGCATTCTGGAGCGCACACTCGGTGGCAACATACGTGTGGCGACCTATCTGCGCCCCACTTATATTTGAATGCATACCCACTACGTTGTATCCACCCAGCGTGGTGGCAGCATTGAACTCCACCTTCTTTTTCAACGTAATGTGGCGCGGCAACGAACGCCGCTTAAGGATTTTCCAGATAGAATGTTTGAGAGACATGGGAAATAAAGGAGAAATGAGACTGCGAAGCTGATGAGCGTAAGCGAATAAAGGAGAAATTGCCTTGCGGAGAAAGGAGACTGCGAAGCTGATGAGCGTAAGCGAGTAAATAGCCTTGCGGAGAATACGAGACTAATCAACCTAAGCGAATAAATGGCTTTGCGGAGAAAGGAGACTGCTGAACTGATGAGCGTAAGCAATCTCATTTATTCGCCATTGGCTCATCAGCTCCGCAGTTTCATTTTTCATTTCTAAACGGTTTGCGCCAATCGCAACCTTCTTTCCAGCGGCTGCATCCGTAAGCGGTTTTGCCTTTGAGCACCTTGCCCTCGCCGCATTGCGGACAGACGGAACCTTCGCGAATGATTTTGCGCTTGGGCTTTTCGGCAGAGGCATCGGAAGTGGGGGCGTCGGCTGATTTTGCAGCAGAGGGAGTGCTTTTTGCTGCGGGCGCTGCAAGGGCAGTCATGCGGTTGGTGTTGTCCGAGAGGACCTGCACTACGATGCTGCTCACCATTTCCTTGAGTTCGGCGATAAACTGCGGTGCGCTGTACTGTTGGCGCTCAATTTCGCGCAGTTTCTTCTCCCAGCGGCCGGTGAGTTCGGCACTCTTGAGGAGTTCTTCCTTGATGAGTCCGATGAGTTGCACGCCGCGCGGAGTGGCGTAGAGCGACTTGCGCTGCAGGCGGATGTAGTCGCGCGCAAAGAGTGTCTTGATGATGGCAGCACGCGTGGAGGGGCGTCCGATGCCGTTTTCCTTCATGGCATCGCGCAGTTCTTCGTTGTCAACAAACTTGCCGGCCGTTTCCATGGCGCGCAGCAGTGTTGCTTCGGTGTAGGGTTTCGGCGGTTGGGTTTGCTTCTCTGCGAGGTCGGGAGTGTGAGGTCCGTGCTCGTCCTTCACGAAGGTGGGAAGGAATTTCTCGTCCTCGCCCTCCTCTTTCTCCTTGTCCTTGTCGGCGGCATAAACCATGCGCCAGCCGGGGTCAGTGATGACCTTGCCCGTCGTCTTAAAGGGCACTTCGGCTGCTTCGCCCAGAACGGTGGTCGTAGAGAATTTGCAGTCGGGATGGAACACGCTGATGAAGCGGCGCGCTACGAGGTCGTAAACATTGCGCTCGACGTCGGTGAGTGCACGTGGGGCTTCGCCGGTGGGAATGATGGCGTGGTGGTCGGTGATTTTGCTGTTGTCGAACACCTTCTTCGACTTCTTCAGCGCTGCGCCTCGGAGTGGGTCGATGATGTCCTTGTAGAACGAGTAAATGCCGTTCATGATGCCGCCACACTTGGGGTAAACATCGTCGGACAGAAAGGTGGTATCGACGCGCGGATAGGTGGTGAGCTTCTTTTCGTAGAGACTTTGGATGAGTTGCAACGTGAAGTCGGAGGAGTAGCCAAACTTTTTGTTGCACTCCACCTGCAGCGACGTGAGGTCGTAGAGGCGCGGTGGGGCTTCGGTGCCGTTTTTCTTCGTCACCTGTGTGATGGTGAATTCCGATTGCTTGATGCGCTCCAGCGCTTCGCGCCCTTCGGCTTCGGTGAGGAATCCTCGGCGCATGGCGCCGGTAGCGTTGCTCTGTCCCTGCTGCGCAGCTTCGGCTTCCTCTTCCTCGGTCTGCATAACGGCGGTGAAGGTCGTTTCGCGGTAGAGCGTGGTCAGCACCCAGTAGGGCTGGGGCACGAAGTTCTCGATTTCCTCCTGTCGCTTCACGATGAGTGCGAGCGTCGGTGTTTGTACGCGCCCGATGCTGAGCACGGGTTCGCCCTTGGAGCGAGTGGGGGCATACTTCAGCGTATAGAGGCGCGTGGCGTTCATGCCGAGTAGCCAGTCGCCAATCGCGCGGCAGAGTCCGGCTTCGTAGAGCGAGTTGTAAGCCTCATGGGGGCGTAGGTTGGCAAAGCCTTCGCGTATCGCCTCGTCGGTCATCGACGAAATCCACAGACGCTGTACGGGGCAGGAGGCTCTTGACTTCTGGAGCACCCAACGCTGGATGAGTTCTCCCTCCTGCCCGGCATCACCGCAGTTCACTATCATGTCGGCAGCCTGGAACAAGCGTTCGATAACTGCAAACTGGCGCTCGATACCTTTGTCGTTCTTCAGGCGAATGCCGAAGCGCTCGGGCACCATGGGCAGGGCGCCGAGCGTCCAGCTCTTCCAGTTGGGCGTATAGTCTTCGGGATTCTTCAACTCGCAAAGGTGACCAAAGGTCCATGTGACCTGGTAGCCGTTGCCTTCGAAGAATCCGTCGCGCTGAGCGGTGGCGCCAATGATGCGCGCTATGTCCTTAGCCACAGAGGGCTTTTCGGCGATGCAAACAATCATGTTTGGGGAGTGAGGGGTGAGTAGTTTAAGATTTGCTGCGTAGAAAATTGCAGCAGGTCGGAGGAGAAATGCTTGTCGAGCAACTTGTTCTCGGCAAAGTCGGCGGGTGTGCCTTCGAGCAAGCCACTTTCGGGCGACAACATCCAGATGCGGTCGCACAGGCGCAGGGCGAGTTCCAGGTCGTGCGTGGAGAGCAGAATGGTCTTCCCTTCCTGGTGTGCCAACCGGCGCAGCTGCATGAACATGGCTACTTTCGAGGGATAATCGAGGTAGGCGGTAGGTTCGTCGAGCAGAATGATGGGCGTTTGTTGCACAAGGGCTTTGGCAATCATCGCGCGCTGCGCTTCGCCATCGGAGAGGGTGTGGATGGCACGGTGCGCAAGCGGTTGGAGGGAAAGCGAGGTCAGTGCTTGTTCCACGATGGCATAGTCGGCGGGCGTGAGCTTTCCGCTGAACGATGTGTAGGGCGTGCGCCCTAAGGCTACGAGTTCTCGCACCGTGATGTAGGCTGAAGCAACACGCTGCGTCAGTACGACGCTGATGGTCTGCGCCAGGCGCTTGGGCGTGAGTTGCGAAAGTTCCTCGCCCTGAACAATGACAGCACCGCTCAGTGGGCGCAATCGCTGCATCAATGTTTGTAGCAGCGTGCTCTTGCCTGCACCGTTTTTACCAACGAGTGCGGTGAGCGAGGCGGCAGGCAGGTGCGCCGTAAGCCCCTGACTTACGACATGGTGGGCATAGCCTGTAGTGAGCGATTGAAGTTGTAGCATAGACAGAGGAAGGGGAGGCTTGAAGATGGGTGGAGTTAATTCTGAACGACCAGCACGTCGTTGCCATATTGTATATGGTACTGCAGGAGTTTCACGTTGCTCGGACCGCTTTCGGGGAAGCCGCCATTGTTCATATTGAAGACCGACTCGCAGCGCTTGCAATCGGCTTTGCCATCTTCGTTGAGCGTGAGTCGGCGCTGGATGAGCGACGTGTTGAAACAATGAGGACAGACGAGGTCGTAGGCAATAGGATTCATCGTGCCCGCCGCACTCAGTACGCCGTTGGGCAAACCTACAATAAATCCACTCACGCAGCGCGGCTCGCCATACGCATCGAGCGCTGTGCGAGGCATCGATGCCGACCGACCGTGCGTGTTCAGAAACTGATAGTGGGTGGAGGAAAACGTAATCTGGCAGAACATGCCCGGACTATTCAGCGCAGAATGCAGGGGATGGATGGTGCTCACGGGCGTGACACGCAGAAAAGCGTCGTGGCGCGCGTACATCGTGTCGATATCGTCGCCACAACTGCTGAGCGGAGCAAAAATAAGTGCGACAACGGCGGTCATCGCACTCATTATTATATATAAGCGTTGGAGTTTCATGCTTCGAGGAGTTTGCGTTCAGCGGCTTCAACGCGTTCGAAACCAAAGCGGGCGTAGGTCTGCTCCATGAGCGCAGCGATTTCAGCGTTGCAAAGGTTGCCGATGGAACCTTCGTGCGTGTGGTGGATGTCCTTGTTGGGCGTAAAATTGCCGGCTTCAATGTCAAGACCCACCTTCTTATAAGCATCGCGGAAGGGCATGCCGTTGGCAGCGAGCGTGTTTACCTCTTCTACGGAGAACATGGCATCGTAGCGCGCGTCGTCGAGGATGTGTTCGTTCACCTTCATGCGATCGACGATGTAAGTTGTCATTTCGAAGCAGTCGAGCAATTGGTCGAAGGCAGGGAGGAAGACTTCCTTAATTTCCTGAAGGTCGCGGAAGTAGCCACAGGGCAGGTTGTTCATCATGAGTACAATCTGATTGGGCAATGCCTGCAGACGGTTGCAGCGTGCGCGGATGAGTTCGAACACGTCGGGGTTCTTCTTATGCGGCATGATGCTGGAGCCGGTGGTACATTCGTCGGGCAACTTGACAAA
>JAZQXH010000016.1:0-4964 GCA_045632745.1 Alloprevotella sp. | reverse complement strand
TTCTGCACCACAGGTGGAAACTCTCAGGCGAAAGATTATTGTGAAAGTTTCACACTTTCCCCCTCAAAAAGCATAGTTTTTGAGATTATTGTGCAAGAAATTTGGCTTTTAAATACGGTAAAGAGCAATGTGTGAAAGTTTTGAATCTTTCTTCACATTGCTCTTTATCAGTTAGTTATCTACTAAAAGATGACTTTTTGCCCATTAATACTCATCTTCGTTGAAGAGGAAGTCTTCCTTGTCAGGATAGTCGGGCCATACGTCTTCGATGGTTTCAAAGAGTTCGCCTTCGTCTTCCAATTCCTGAAGGTTTTCGATTACTTCGAGAGGAGCTCCCGAGCGTGTAGCATAGTCAATGAGTTCGTCTTTGGTTGCTGGCCATGGTGCGTCTTCGAGCTTAGAGGCCAATTCGAGTGTCCAGTACATATTTGTAATGTATTTTATGAGTGTTAGATTAAAGATGGGCGCAAAAATACAACTTTTCTAACATACAGCAAGGTTTGTGGAGTTTTTTTTGCTTATACGCTTGAAAATAATGTATTACATAACTTTTTTAAGATGGAATATAGGGAAACTCATCGTTTCAGTTTGAGTTTTGATGTTCTTTGTGGAAGGGTGGATTTGTAAAAATAGTAGCAATAGTTTGTGCGCGTAAGATTTTTGTTTGTTTAATAAAGGTGGCAATTTTTTTTATTATTTCAGAAAAAAGGCGTTACTTTGTAAAATCTAATTTACTCAACTTTCGCAAGCTTCAGTTTGGTCAGGTTATAAGGTTATTAGGTCGATAAGCTTTAAGGCTTTGAGGACTATCCTGATTGTTTATATAAACGAATGGGAATGTAACCCGAATGGGAACCCTTAAAATCCTTAAAACCCCTATAACCTTAATAACTTATAACCTAAAAAGTTGAGCAATTGTGAAATTTGAATAATTTTAAAAACAATAATTCTTTAAATCTGATAGTTATGAGTAAGTATCCTAAAATTGGTATTCGCCCCACGATTGACGGTCGTCAGGGTGGTGTGCGCGAAAGTTTGGAAGAAAAAACAATGTCTTTGGCAAAGGCTGTGGCTGAATTGATTTCGGCAAATGTTCGCCATGCCGACGGAACGCCCGTAGAGTGCGTTATTGCAGACGGAACAATCGGTCGCGTGGCAGAGACAGCTGCATGTCAGGCTAAGTTTGAGCGCGAAGGCGTGGGTGCAACGATTAGCGTTACATCTTGCTGGTGCTACGGTTCTGAAACAATGGACATGCACCCTCACTGGCCCAAGGCTGTTTGGGGATTCAACGGTACAGAACGCCCCGGCGCTGTTTATCTCGCAGCCGTTTTGGCAGGCCATGCACAGAAGGGACTTCCCGCTTTTGGTATTTATGGCCACGATGTTCAGGATATTACGGACAATTCGATTCCAGCCGACGTTGCAGAAAAGATTTTGCGTTGGGCGCGTGCAGCATTGGCTGTAGCTACGATGCGCGGCGAGAGCTATCTTTCTATCGGTAGCCAATGTATGGGTATCGCAGGCAGTATTGTTGACCAAAACTTCTTCCAGGAATATCTCGGCATGCGCAACGAAAGTGTGGACGAAACAGAAATTCTTCGCCGCATGGAAGAAGGTATTTACGACCACGAAGAATATGCCAAGGCGATGGTTTGGACTGAAAAATACTGCAAGGTGAATGAAGGTTGGGATAAGAATCGCCCCGAAAAGCAGAAGGACCGTGCCGGTAAGGATGCCGACTGGGAATTCGTTGTGAAGATGACGCTCATCGTGCGCGACCTCATGCAGGGTAACCCCAAACTTCGCGAAATGGGATTCCTTGAAGAAGCCATCGGCCACAATGCAATCGCAGCAGGCTTCCAGGGACAGCGTCAGTGGACAGACTGGAAACCCAATGGCGACTTTACGGAAGCCTTGATGTGCTCAACTTTCGACTGGAACGGTATCCGCAAGGCTTATACCGTAGCTACTGAAAACGATGCTTGCAATGCTGTGGCTATGCTCTTTGGTAATTTGCTTACAGGTTGCGGACAGATGTTCTCAGACGTGCGTACTTACTGGAGTCCCGAAGCCGTGAAGCGCGTTACGGGTAAGGAACTCACAGGACTCGCTGCAGGCGGTATGATTCACCTCATCAACTCTGGCGCTACTACGCTCGACGCAACTGGTGCGAGCACAAATGCAGCGGGCGAACCCTGCATGAAACCCTGCTGGGAAATGACCGATGCCGATGCTGAGGCTTGCTTGAAGAATACAAACTGGATGCCTGCCGACCGCGACTACTTCCGTGGTGGTGGTTTCTCGTCCAACTTCCTTTCTAAGGGCGGAATGCCTGTGACAATGAGCCGCCTTAATCTGGTGAAGGGCTTGGGTCCTGTGCTCCAGATTGCTGAAGGTTGGACAGCCGACGTTGCACCCGAAATCCACGATGTGCTCAATATGCGCACCGACCCCACTTGGCCTACAACATGGTTCGTGCCTCGTCTCGATGAAACAAAGGCGCCTTTCAAGGATGTATATTCTGTAATGAACAACTGGGGAGCAAACCATGGTGCTATCAGTTATGGCCACATCGGTGCCGACCTGATTACGCTCGCATCGATGCTTCGTATTCCTGTATGTATGCACAATGTGCCCGAAGAAAATATCTTCCGTCCCGCAGCGTGGAACGCATTCGGTATGGACAAGGAAGGCGCAGACTATCGTGCTTGCCAGACATACGGACCTGTGTATAAATAAACTTTAAGGTTGTAAGGTTTGAGGTTATAAGGTTTTGAGGACCGTGCGGGTTGTGTCGCTTTGCAACCTCATAACCTCATAACCGTACAACCTCATAACCTCATAACCTCATAACCTTATAACCTCATAACCTAAAAAATCTATGACAAGACGTTTTATCCTTAACGAAGTATCATACTTTGGTCCGGGCTCACGCGAAGTGTTGCCGGCAGAAATTGCGCGCTTAGGTTTCAAGAAAGCGTTTGTAGCAACGGATAAGGACCTTATAAAATTTGGTGTTGCCGACAAAGTGCTCAAGGTGCTCGAAGCAGCAAACATTCCTTACGAAGTATTCAGCGATATCAAGCCCAACCCCACAGTGGCAAATGTCAAAGCAGGCGTAGCTGCCTTTGCGGCTTCGGGTGCCGACTTTATCCTTGCTATCGGTGGCGGTTCGTCGATGGACACAGCTAAGGCAGTGGGTATCATTACGAACAATCCCGATTTTGCTGATGTTGTTTCGCTCGAAGGTGTAGCAGATACGAAGAACAAGTCTGTGCCCATCATTGCGTTGCCCACAACGGCTGGTACAGCTGCCGAAGTAACGATTAACTACGTGATTACCGATGAGGCTAACGCCAAGAAGATGGTGTGTGTTGACCCCAACGATATTCCTGTAATGGCGATTGTTGATGCTGAGCTGATGTATACATTGCCCAAGGGCCTAACAGCCGCTACGGGTATGGATGCGCTTACGCACGCCATCGAAGGACTCATTACGAAGGGGGCTTGGGAAATGAGCGACATGTTCGAACTCAAGGCGATCGAAATGATTGCGCGCCATCTTGAAACAGCAGTCAACGAACCCCAAAATGCCGAAGCACGCGACGGCATGGCTGTGGCACAATACATTGCAGGTATGGCATTCTCAAACGTAGGTCTTGGAGTTGTTCACGGCATGGCTCATCCCCTCGGAGCAATCTTCGACATCCCTCACGGTGTGGCAAACGCGCTGTTGCTCCCAACGGTAATGGAGTTCAACATGCCGGCTGCGGTCGATAAGTATGTGCAGATTGCCAAGGCTATGGATGTTTACAGTGCAGGCATGAGCAACGAAGAAGCCGCTCAGGCTGCTGTTGATGCAGTGAAGGCGCTTTCAATTCGTGTAGGTATTCCTCAGCACCTCACTGAACTTGGCATCAAGGCCGAAGACCTCGACCGCTTGGCCGACGCAGCTGCAGCCGATGTTTGCACTCCTGGCAATCCTCGCGAAGTAAATAAGGAAATTATTCTTGAACTTTATAAGAAGGTATTGTAAGGTGAGGTTTTAAGGTATTAAGGTTCTTAGGTTTTAAGGGACAGTGCGTGTTCCGCAAGGTCTTAAATCTCTTAACCTTGATAACCTCATAATCTCCCAGTCTTCCACATTAAACGTATTCATCTCACAAATGATAACAAACCTCCATATTGAAGAATTCATCAAGCAAGCCCACCGTGTGGGCGATGCCGGTCTCACTGTGTGCAGCAGTGGCAATCTCTCCTGGCGCATTGGCGACGAAGCGCTCGTTTCGGGCACAGGCTCATGGGTGCCAACAATTCAGAAGGAGAAAGTGTCGCAGTGCGTTGTTGCTACAGGCGAAGTGCTTAATGGCGTGAAGCCCTCCATGGAGAGCGGTTTTCACCTCGGCGTGCTGCGCGAGCGTCCCGACGTGAATGTAGTGCTCCATTTCCAGTCGCCTTATGCAACGGCGGTTTCGTGCATGAAGAAGAAGCCCGAAAACTTCAACGTCACAGCAGAAGTGCCTTGCCATGTGGGTCGCGAAATCCCCGTGATTCCTTATCTTCGCCCCGGTTCGCCCGAATTGGCTGCCGCTGTTGTTGAAGCTATGAAGGACCACAACTCCATTCTCCTCACCAACCACGGTCAGGTAGTTTGTGGTAAGGATTTCGACCAAGCTTTCGAACGTGCCATGTTCTTCGAAATGGCTTGCCGCATCATTATTCAGAGTGGTGGCGACTACAGCGTACTTACGCCGCAGGAAATCGAAGATTTGGACATTTACGTGCTCGGAAAGAAAACTCCCTTACAGCAGGGATAATTATATTAAGTAACTATTCAAAATTAATTTTATAAATATGAGTAATTTACAAATAAGTTCGTTCCAACAGATGCTAATGCTCTGTTTGTACAATAAAAAAGAGAGTCCTTAGTATTGTAATCTACAGGCCTTATCCATTTTCCC
>JAZQXH010000015.1:0-30025 GCA_045632745.1 Alloprevotella sp. | reverse complement strand
GAAGAAGTGTTCCAAATGGCGCAGACTTGTCTCAAGTCAACAGCCATCGGTGCCGACGACATCACGGACTACCTCGCCATCAACTTCTATGCCGGCGGATTCCGCCACCAGTCGGCAAGCGCCGCGCCCATTGAGTTTCAGGACCTCTACGTGCGCCTCGACCGCGCCTTGGCCCAGCTCATCAAGGCCATCGAACAGAAGGTGGGCAAGCAACACACGCTGTTCTTCATCACATCTACCGGCCAGTCCGACGAACGCGAGGAGGACCTCACCACCTATCGCGAGCCGACAGGTACGTTCGTCGTGAAGCGCGCTTCGAGCCTGCTCAACATTTATCTGTCCGCCATCTACGGACCGGGCAACTATATCGAAGCTACCAACGCAACGCAGTTCTACCTCAACCACGAATTTATTGAGAAAAACCAGATTAATCTGTCCGAACTGCTCGAACGCTCGCAGGACTTACTTGCTCGCTTTGCCGGTGTCAAGGATGTTTACACTTCGCTGCGCCTGCAACAAGGCGGATGGACACCCGAAATCAGCAAAATCCGCGGTGGCTACCACACCAGCCACTCGGGCGACATCTTCCTCAAAATAGCCCCGGGCTGGCGCTACGTCAATGCCGACACCAAGCAACAGTCGCTCACGCGCGAATCGTATATCCCCTTCCCCATCATATTCTACGGCTACAACATACCAGCCGAGAAAATCACACTCCCCACGACGGTGGACTTCATCGCACCCACAGTGGCAAAGGTGTTGCGCATACGCGCCCCGAATGCCTGCGATTTGGCACCGCTCAATCTGAAATAAAAATCCCTACAGTCTGCCTACTCATATATATAATATAGACACTCATACACGTATGATGCCGACTGTAGCAACCACACTCCATAATCATTAACAAATTTTTCCGTCATGGATATTTTCAAAATACTCACCAAACTCTTTGGTTCAAAATCTCAACGCGACATCAAGGCCATCAAGCCCATTGTCGATGAAATCCTCAACATTTATCCCACTATCGATGCACTCAGCAACGACGATCTTCGTGCGAAGACGCGCGAACTGAAAGCCATCGTACAGGGCGCAGGCGACGAACTCCGCAAGGAAATCGACGACCTCAAAAATAAAATCGAGAGCACACCTATCGAAAACCGCGAAGCCATCTTCACGAAGATTGACAAACTCGAAAAGGAAATCCTTGAGCGCTACGAAGAAAAACTCAACGAAGTGCTTCCTACTGCCTTTGCTATCGTAAAATCTACCTGCCGCCGTTTCAAGGACAGCACAGGTCGCTTTGACACCGTGCTTACTGCAACGGACTTCGACCGCGAGATGGCGGTGATGTATCCCGACGTGGTGCAGATTGATGGTGACAAGGCGCTTTACGACGATGACTTTGAAGAAAGCGACTGGAACATGGACCCCTATCCTTGCCAGCTCTTCGGCGGCGTTGCCATCCACCAAGGTAAGATTGCCGAAATGGCTACGGGCGAAGGTAAAACGCTTACCTCAACACTCCCCATCTACCTCAACGCTCTCACAGGCAATGGTGTGCACGTTGTGACCGTAAACGACTACCTCGCCAAGCGCGACGCCCGCTGGAACGCTCCGCTCTACATGTTCCACGAACTCTCCGTGGACTGTATCGACCACCATCAGCCCAACTCTGAAGCACGCCGCCGCGCTTATCAGGCGGACATCACATACGGTACGAACAACGAATTCGGTTTCGACTACCTCCGCGACAACATGGCAATGAGTCCCAAGGACCTCGTGCAGCGCATGCACAACTTTGCGATTGTCGACGAAGCCGACTCCGTGCTCATCGACGATGCCCGCACGCCGCTCATCATCTCAGGTCCCGTGCCCAAGGGCGATGTGCAGCTCTACGAACAATATCAGCCCCTCGTTGAAAAACTCGTTGGCGTGCAGCGACAACTGGCAACTTCTCTGCTCACCGAAGCCAAGAAACTCATCGAAACAGGCAACAAGGAGCAGATGGAACAGGGTTTCCTCCAACTCTTCCGCTCACACAAGGCACTTCCTAAGAACAAACCCCTCATCAAGTACCTCTCCGAACAAGGTATCAAGACGGGCATGATTAAGACGGAAGAAATCTACATGGAGAACAACAACAAGCGCATGCCCGAAGCCGTTGCTCCCCTCTACTTCGTCACCGACGAAAAGATGCACTCGTGCGACCTCACAGACAAGGGTACAGCATGGCTCGCTGAACAAGTGGGCGACGACACACTCTTCGTGCTTCCCGACATCACAACCGAAATATCTGCACTCAAGGCGATGGGACTCCCCGATGCCGAACGCATCGAACGCGAAGACGCTCTCTACGCAGACTTTGCCGTAAAGAGCGAACGTATCCACACCATCCAGCAGTTGCTCAAAGCTTACTCAATGTTCGACCTCAACGTGGACTACGTAGTAATGGACGGACAAGTAAAGATTGTCGATGAACAAACCGGCCGTATCATGGAAGGACGCCGCTGGAGCGACGGTCTCCACCAGGCTGTCGAAGCCAAGGAACACGTGAAGGTTGAAGCCGCAACGCAGACCTTTGCTACCATCACGCTGCAAAACTACTTCCGCATGTACCACAAGATTTCGGGTATGACGGGTACGGCAAGCACCGAAGCGGGCGAACTCTGGAACATCTACAAACTCGACGTTGTCGAAATCCCCACTAACATGCAGTGGCGCGACCTCAACGGACCTGCTCACAACCGCAACGACCAGAACGACCGCGTGTATAAAACAAACCGCGAAAAATATGCTGCCGTAATCGAAGAAATCATCAAGGAGCGCGAAGCCGGTCGTCCTACACTCGTAGGTACAACAAGCGTTGAAATCTCCGAACTCCTCAGCCGTATGCTCCGCATGCGCAACATCCCCCACCAGGTGCTCAACGCGAAGCTCCACCAAGCCGAAGCCGACATCGTGAAGAACGCAGGTCGCAGCACCGACGGCAAGGGCGCCGTAACCATCGCTACGAACATGGCAGGTCGTGGTACGGACATCAAGCTCTCCGACGAAGTGAAGGCTGCCGGCGGACTTGCCATCATCGGTACGGAACGCCACGAAAGCCGCCGCGTTGACCGCCAGCTCCGCGGACGTGCAGGCCGACAGGGCGACCCTGGTTCATCCGTATTCTTCGTTTCGCTCGAAGACCAATTGATGCGCCTCAACGGTGGCGAAAAGATTTCTGCCGTGATGGACAAGTTGGGCTTCAAGGAAGGCGAACTCATCGAAGCGCCCATCGTGAACAAGAGTATTGAGCGTGCACAGAAGAAGGTGGAAGAAAACAACTTCGGCATCCGTAAGCGCCTCCTCGAATACGACGACGTGATGAACAAGCAGCGCACTGTCATCTACGAAAAGCGCCGCCACGCCCTCATGGGTGAACGCATCGGCATGGACATTTCGAACATGATCTGGGACCGTTGTATCAACCTCATCGAAAAGAGTGCCGACTACGCTTCGTGCTCCGACTCATTCATCGAAATCATGGCGATGGAAGCGCCTTTCACCGAGTCGGAATACTTCAACATGAAGCGCGAAGACCTTTACGAAAAAGCCTTCGAAGCAGCTATGGCAGGCTTCAAGCGTCGCACCGACCGCCTTGCTGAAATCGCAATGCCCGTCATCAAGCAGGTGTACGAACAGCAGGCTCATACTTACGAAAACATCCTTATCCCCATCACCGACGGACGCCTGGTTTACAACATCCGCACAAACCTTCAGAAGGCTTACGAAACAGAGAGCAAGGAAGTTGTAAAGGATTTTGAAAAGGCCATCCTGCTCCACAACATCGACGATGCCTGGAAGGAAAACCTCCGTGCGCTCGACGAACTCAAGCATGCTGTGCGCAACGCAAGCTACGAGCAGAAGGACCCCCTCCTCATCTTCAAACTCGAGAGTGTGAAGCTCTTCGACGCGATGGTCGATAAAATCAACAACGCCACGGTTGCCACACTCATGCGTGCACAAATCCCCGTACAGGCACCCCAGGAAGTGCGCGAAGCAGCTCCCGAACCCGAAACGCCCAAGCAGCAGTACACCACTTCGCACGAAGGCACCGACCTTCAGGACCAGGGCATGAAGGAAGCCGCAGCACGCGACACACGCGAGCAACAGCAGCGCCAACCCATCGTAAAGGATCAGCTACCCGGTCGCAACGACCCCTGCCCCTGCGGTAGCGGAAAGAAGTTTAAGAACTGCCACGGACAAGGACTCTAAGAATGCTGCCACAAGAAAGTTTTGAAACGACTTTCCTTAAAGCAGTGCTGAATAAGTAAAAATGGAGAAATGAAGAAGTTACACCTTGCTAACTTTTTTCATTTCTCCATTTTGCATTCGGGAGGATAAACAAAATATTTCGTACTTTTGCCAACAGATGAGTTTAAGCGTTCGCATAAATACATCCCACCTCACTCATTATATATATAGACTATATATTAGTACAATAAGTTATGCCTACAAATCAAGGATTGCGCAGCAATATATATGCCAAACGTTTGGGATTGATTGAAAAAGTACACCGCATACTCGAAGACGAAAGATGCTACCTCGACCCGAATTTCAACATCAGCCAATTAGCACAGAAATTAGGAACCAACCGCTCCTACACATCCTCGCTCTTCAAAAACGAGTTGGGCACTTCGTTCAATCACTTCATCAACAATTTCAGAGTGGTAAAAGCCGAAACTCTGTTGCGCAACTTAGCCATCCCAATGAAAGACGTTTGGCGCAACGCCGGTTTTGGTTCGTCAGCATCGTTCAGGCGAGCTTTCCACCTGAAAAACAATCTTTCGCCCACCGAATACCGCCTGCTCTACGGCATCGAACCCCCATTTTCGCCCGCTAAGTAACGCTAAAAAATTACTTCAGACTATTTTTATCTGCAAACTTCTTGGATTTTACATTTTAATCTTTACTTTTGCAGATTGTTGAACAATAACCTTAACATATCTCCTATGAACGAAAATCTCCTTTTGTCGCCCAACCGATTGGTGGCATATCTACAAAAACCTTGTAAGGAATTTACAAAAGCCGACATCGTGCGCTTCATCACCGAAAACGGAATCCGCATGGTGAACTTCATGTACCCTGCAGCCGATGGTCGCCTTAAAACCCTTAATTTCGTTATCAACAATGCTGCTTACCTCGATGCTATCCTCACTTGCGGAGAGCGCGTGGACGGCAGTAGCCTTTTCCCATTCATCGAAGCAGGCAGTAGCGACCTCTACGTGTTGCCACGTTTCTGCACAGCCTTCGTAGATCCCTTTGCTGAGCTTCCCACGCTCGCAATGCTCTGCTCATTCTTCAACAAAGACGGCGAACCTCTCGAAAGTTCGCCCGAACACACGCTGCGCAAAGCATGCCGCGCCTTTACCGACGTAACAGGCATGGAATTCCAGGCGATGGGCGAACTCGAATACTATGTCATCGCTCCCGACTCAGAAATGTTCCCTGCCACCGACCAAAAGGGATATCACGAATCAGCACCCTATGCTAAATTCAATGAGTTCCGCACACAGTGCATGGCATACATCGCACAAGCAGGCGGACAAATCAAGTATGGCCACTCCGAAGTGGGCAACTTCACAATCGACGGCATGATTTATGAGCAAAACGAAATCGAATTCCTCCCCGTCAACGCCAACGACGCTGCCGACCAACTCATGATGGCAAAATGGATTATCCGCAACCTTGCCTACCAATACGGCTACGACATCACCTTTGCGCCCAAAATCACTGCGGGTAAGGCGGGTTCAGGACTCCACGTTCACATGCGCATCGTGAAGGACGGTCAGAACCAGATGCTCGACGGCGGAGTACTCTCTGCCACAGCACGCAAGGCGATTGCCGGCATGATGGAACTCGCATCGGCAATCACAGCCTTCGGCAACACGAATCCTACGTCCTACTTCCGCCTTGTGCCTCATCAGGAAGCACCCACCAACGTTTGCTGGGGCGACCGCAACCGCTCCGTGCTAGTACGCGTGCCACTCGGATGGGCTGCCAAGAGCGACATGTGCCGCATAGCAAATCCGCTCGAAGCTGAAAGCAACTACGACACTACGCAAAAGCAAACGGTAGAAATGCGCTCGCCCGACGGTTCTGCCGACATCTATCAACTCATTGCCGGACTCGCCGTAGCTTGCCGCCACGGTTTCGAACTCGACAACGCACTCGACATTGCTGAGCGCACCTACGTCAACGTCAATATCCACCGCAAGGAAAACGAAGACAAACTCAAGGACCTCGCTCAACTCCCCGACAGTTGCGAAGCCTCTGCTGACTGCCTCGAAGCAATGCGCGCCGTATTCGAAAAGCACAACGTATTCAGTCCTGCGATGATTGACGGAATCATTGCCCGCCTCCGTAGCTACAATGACCGCACACTCCGCGCAGACATTGGCAACAACCAAGAAGAAATGCTCAAACTCGTCAACAAGTATTTCCACTGCGGATAAAGAAACTAACACCCTCCGCCGGAAACTTTTTAACGACACTCTGAGCGTCATCCATAATTTAATAAACTTGAAATCCGGCTTTAACTGTTTTCGTGCATTTCAATTTTTTGTCCCAAAATCGAGGCTGCAAAAACAGCCCTTTTTGCAAGGCATGAGATAGCAAAAGTAGGGGTAAAACTGTTAACTTTTGTAAAAATGGCGCGAAATGCAGATTTGGAGATCGCCGATTTTTGATGTATATTTGCATAAAGTAAAGGAGAGCACCGCTGCTCTCCTTTTTTGTTACCTTCCTCCTGAAAACTTCCTTTGAAGAAGGATTTTCTACCTTTGAAGTAGGAAATTTTTCCTTTGAAGAAAAACTTTTTTCTTTTGAAGAAGGAAAAATTTGCGCTGTTTTCCGAAAAAAATTGTTAAACAACGTAAGTTTTTCTTAACAGAAGTTAAAGTTTTAAACTTTTTTACTTTTTGAGCGACGTTAATAGATGTTAAAAATTTTGACAAAGTGATTTTGTCTAAATTTAGTAAACAAGTAGACGAGGTACGAGTAGACAAGATGCTCAGACTCGAACGCTTGTTTGCACGCATATTTGCATTCCGCACGGCAGTTGTACTCTGTACTCTAAAAACGCTGCATAACCTTAAAACCTCACAAGCGTAGCGACCTTATGACCTCACAACCTCACCTTATTACCTTACCTTATTTTTTCAATTCAAAATAAGTTAGTAAATTTGAAGAGTTATGTCACCATGCGGGTCTTGGGCTTATCAATAATTCAGGTATGTTTTAACAAGCATTCGCAACATCCTTAAGGGACAATACAAAATCCGATTTTCATCCCCCCCCAAAAAAAACATACCTCACCGAAATCTACGTATGAAAGCACTACAGATATACAAAGCTTCGGCTGGAAGTGGAAAAACATTTACACTCGCGTTAGAATACATCAAACTACTCATCAAAGAACCCTTTGCTTATCGCCACATACTGGCTGTAACCTTCACCAACAAGGCTACAGCCGAAATGAAGATGCGCATACTCGGACAGCTCAACGGCATTGCCCACGGATTAAAAAACTCGGAGGGATATTTAGAGAAATTAGTGGACGACGATGAACTGAAAGCACTAAAGTTCGATGAACGCAAAATCCGAATGCAAGCCCAAAAGGCACTTACCAACCTGCTGCACGACTACCACCGTTTTCGTGTTGTGACCATCGACTCCTTCTTCCAAAGCATCGTGCGCGAACTGGCATACGAACTCGACCTCACCGCCAACCTTCGCGTTGACCTGAAAGCCAAAGAAGCACTCGCCGAAGCTATCAAGACCCTTATCGACGAACTGGGCAATGCTGACCAAAAGCGACTCATGCAACTGGTGTTCGAATTCATAAAGGAACGCATCGAAGAGTCAAGTTCATGGCAAATTGTTGACAATCTCAACAAATTCGGCATGCACATATTCAACGAAAACTACCTTAAGCAAAACAAAGCTGTGCGCACAGAAATGGGCGACGCCGAAAAATTGGCGAAATTCAAAGCCGACTTGCGCAAACACCGTAGCGACACGATTGACAACATTGTAGCCACAGTCAACCAACTCGAAACATTGCTCAAGACGCAAGGTCTCGACGAAACTACATTGAAAGGAAAAACCCGACAAGGCGTGGCGCCCCTGCTCAAACGACTTAAGGCTATCGACCATAAATCAAAAATCGACGATGTCTTAGGCAAAGCATGGAAAAAATGCAGCGTAGCGGCTGAAGAATGGACTACGGACAAAAGTCTGCAACCATGGGTGGCACAAAATGCAATACCGCACCTCAAAAACGTGCTCCCCATGCTGCAAGACTTAACCTCGTGCAACGTAATGCTGGAAAACATCAACGAAATGATGTTGCTCAATGCCATCAACGAGAAGCTGCGCGACCTGAATCAGGAAGCCAACCGCTTCTTGCTTGCCGACACCGGACACTTCCTCCGCAACATGATCGACGAAAGCGACATCCCCTTCATCTACGAACGAACGGGCACACGATTTCATCACATCATGATTGACGAATTTCAGGACACGAGCGAACTGCAATGGGGCAATTTCAAACCACTGCTCCACAACAGCCTTTCGCAACTTCACCGCTGCCTCATCGTTGGCGACGTGAAGCAAAGTATCTACCGATGGCGCAACAGCGATTGGAGCATCTTTAATGGGATAGAAGAAGGCGAGTTTAAACCCTACATCAACTCCGTGTCGCTCAAGCGAAACTTCCGCAGTGCGCAGCGCGTCGTAGAATTCAACAACGCAGCATTCATCGGCACCGTTGACGTCATACAGAATTATTACCAAAACCTCTTTGGGTGCCCATCAAGCGACATCAGCCTTGCCTATCAGGATGTAGTTCAGCTGGTCAACGAAAAAAAGAAAGACCAGGGATTCGTACGCATCGACAACATTGAAGCACGCGAGGACGAATCGAAAGCCGAATGCACGCTGCGCCACGTTGAATACACCATCAAAGAACTGCTCGACGCCGGCATTCCTGAAAGCAAAATCGCCATCCTCGTACGCACTAAAAAACAAGGCAACCTCATCGTGCAACACCTGCAAGCAACCATGCCCCACGTAAAAGTGGTGAGCAACGAAGCCTACGCACTCGAAGCCTCACACGCGTTGCAAATACTGATACAGGCATTGCGCGTACTCAATGCGCCCGACGAAAAGTTGCACCTCTTCCTGCTCATACTTACGTACCAGCGCGACATTTTGCAAACATGCGAGGGAGAAGATTGGGCAAACACCCTCTTCCAGCAAGCCAACACCGACAGCGACCTGCTGCTGCCTGCCGACTTCGCAGCCGAAAAACGCGCCGAACTCAGCAAAATGCCGCTCTACGAACTTTGCGAAAGGCTTTATCAGATATTCGGATTGCACAACGTCAGCGGACAAGATAATTATCTCTATAGTTTCTACGACCAACTGCTCGCTTACCTGCACGACCACTCAAGCACGCTCTCAGTTTTCCTCGACTATTGGGACACAGAACTCTGCACCAAGGAAGTACAGATGGGCAACACCGATGGTCTGCAAATCATGACGATTCATAAGTCAAAAGGACTTGAATTCCACACCGTAATCGCGCCATTTTTCGAATGGAGCGCCGATGGTATTAACAAAAAAGGAAAGAGCTACATCTGGTGCGAACCCCAGACAGCGCCCTTCAACGAAATCCCACTAATCCCTATCGGGTATTCCAAAAAACTTGCAATTTCTACGTTTAAGGACGACTACCAAGAAGAAATGCTGCGCCAGCTCGTTGACAACATGAACCTGATGTACGTCACCTTTACGCGAGCCGAGCAAAACCTCATCGTCATCACACGCAGCGACAAACTCAAGGACGACCCCAAAAAGGATTTCACGCCAAAACTCGACCAGATTCTGCAGCACGCCCTCAAAAGGTTCGCTACAATTCCCGATGCGCCAACACTCCAAATCAGCGAACTCCCCGAAGACAAAGGTCCGGGTTTGCGCTACGAATCGGGGACCCTCGAGAGCAAAGTTGTTGCAGAAAAAGCCACCGATGATGGCAACCTGCTGACAGCATTGCCCCAAACGTGCGTACAGACTTTCTACCACGAACCCATGTCGGCAACGTTCATACAGTCGAACGAATCGCAGCGCTTCACAATGCCGCTCAACGAAGACGAAGCCAACACCGACGCCGCAGACTATATCATGTTGGGAAACATCGTGCACAGCATTCTCGAAGACATTGAAACCGCCGAAGATTTAGAAAGAGCACTCCAGCGCGCACAGTGCAACGGCATCTTCAAGGACGAAAACCAATACGAAGAAGTAAACGCTCTGCTCAGAAAAGCACTCCAAACAAGCCCCGCCAGTCAATGGTTTGAAGCAAAGTGGCGAGTAATGAACGAATGCCGCATACTCTACCGCGACAAGGACGAAAAGCTCAAAACGTGTCGTCCCGACCGCGTCATCTGCAACGGCGACCGCACCATCGTCATTGACTACAAAACAAGTCACCTTCCCCCCTCGCCCGCACTCCGCAAAGCCTACACAAGGCAAGTAAACAACTACAAGCAGCACCTCCAGAAAATGGGATACACCAATGTCGAAGGCTACGTTTGGTACGTTGTGCTTGGCGAAATCGACGAAGTATAGGTGCGTCTTGCAAACCGCCTCCTCCCACACACATACGAAAAAACTTTCCCGTTTTTATACACCAGAAGAACAATGACTCCTTTCTTAAAAATAGTAGCACAGGACCTTTTCGCACATTTCAAGGGCAACTTCGAGCGCGTTTCGGTCGTATTTCCCAACAAGCGTGCAAGCCTCTTTTTCGAGCGACACCTTTCCGAACTGATAAAAGAGCAAATATGGGCGCCCAACTACCATTCGCTCGACGACATCTTCTCCCACCTGAGCAACAAGACAGTGGCCGACCCCATTCTGTCCGTATGCCTGCTCTACAAAGCCCATTGCCGCATAGCCTCCTACAAAGATTCGCTCAGCCATTTTTATGGTTGGGGCGAAGTGATGCTCAATGACTTCAACGACATCGACAACAACATGGCTTTGGCCGACAAAATTTTCTCTAACGTCAAGGATTTGGAGGATTTGAAAGCCACCGGCTATTTCAGCGACAACCAGCTTGAAGCAATACAAAGTTATTTCAAGAACTACGACCCCGAAGCGCAGAGCGAACTGAAAAAGAAGTTTCAAGACATCTGGTCAACACTCTATCCCACATATCTCGAATTTCGCAACATGCTGGCGCAGCAAGGCCTTGCCTATGCAGGTATGCAAAAGCGCGAAGTTATAGAAATGTTGGAATGCTGCACGAAAGAAAACCTCCCCGAATGGTTGAAGGGCAGAACGTTTGTCTTCGTAGGGTTCAACGTGCTCAACACCACCGAGCGCCGCCTCTTCATGCTGCTACGCCGCTTCTGCAAAGTGCTGTTTTATTGGGACTACGACTACGGTTATTGCTCATCCGACGCAGCACCCTATCACGAAGCGGGGCGATTTATCCGCGAAAACCTGGGCAACTTTCCCAACAAACTGGACCACCCCGACATTGCCATCGATGCCGACGACATCTACAACAACCTCTCGAAGCCTAAGCGCATCAGCATGGTAGAAACTTCCACTGAAATCCACCAGGCACGATTCGCCGGAAACTTTCTCCGCCAGGGATTCGGCAAGGACGAACCGCTCAACGAAACAGCCATCGTGCTCTGCAACGAGAAAAACCTGCAACCCGTTCTTCACAGCATCCCTCCCACATATTCCCTCGACTCGGAAGACGTCCCCCTGCTGCTCAACATCACAATGGGATATCCGCTCTACGAGATGCCCATTGCCGGCTTGCTCCTGCTCCTTGTTGAGATGCAACTACACGGTCGCGTATCCTCCGGCTGGCGCTATCGCTACTTGCTCGACGTCTTAGCTCATCCGTATGCCAAATATATCATGGGCGAAGCTGCACAAACGCTCAGAGACGACATCGTACAGCAGCGCAAATACGTTTTGACAGACTCCGACCCTCTGTGCAAAGCGGGCGATCTCCTCTTTCAGCACCCTACCAACAATTTAGGGCTGCTCAACTACCTGGCTGCGATAACACAAAAAATAGGTTCCGAGATGCGCAAGGAAGCGTCTGCCAACAATGCCAACGACGCCCTCTCGCAACTCTATGCCGAATCCGTTTATGCCGCATACAAATTGCTCAACCGATTGGTAAACCTCAGCCAGCAAACGATGGAAGGCGAGCCCATCATCGACATGCAGGAAATGATAATCCTCAACCTGCTGCGAACACTTCTCCGCGGATGCAGCATCCCCTTCCATGGCGAACCTGCCGAGGGAGTACAAGTTTTAGGTCTGCTCGAAACACGCAACATTGACTTCAGGCGCATCGTAATGCTCGCCACCAACGAAGGAACTTTGCCTGGGAAAGAGCATCGTGCGTCCTTCATCCCCTACAACTTGCGCGAAGCCCACGGCATGACGACAATGGAACGCCAAATCAGCCTCTCGGCATTCTACTTCTACCGCCTGATAAGTCGCGCCGAGGAAATCGTGTTGCTCTACAACGTAGCAGCCGAAGCCGGACAAACGGGCGAAATGTCAAGATTCCTCGCACAACTCCTGACCGAACACACTCCCAACGATGCCACTGCAAGCATGCTCTCTAAGCAAACTACAATTCAACGCTACCGCTTAGACGCACCCACAACATCGCTCGGAAACTGCCCTATCATTGTTAAGAAAGACGACACCACCCTGCGCACCCTCCTAGCGCACTACGATTTCGCACCCGCCTCCGACGCACTGCGCACGGAAAAGGACGCCACCTACTTCTCGCCATCTGCCATCAACACCTATATTAATTGTCCGCTTAAATTCTACTTCCAATACGTTGTAGGACTGCGCGAGCAAAACGAACTCTCGGACGAAATCGACAACTCGCTCTTCGGCACCATCTTCCACGGTTGCATGGAATTGCTCTACAAAGAATGCATCAACCAAGGCGACTTGCAAGCCGCAGAACTGCGCAAAATGGCAAACAACAAAGCCCTGCTGGAAAAGACAGTGGACAAATCCTTTGCCCTCAATCTCTTTAACATCGACGAAGAACGCATCGATAAATTCGTGCCCAACTACACCGGCGAACAACTCATTACGCGCTCCGTCATCATTGAGTACGTTAAGAAGCAACTCAACTACGACGCCCGTTGCTGCCCGATGAAGATAGTAGGACTGGAAACCAAAGACTACTCTTGGCTCGAAGATGTCGATTTGCCCGACGGAAGCAAAATCACTGTCAAGTTAGGAGGCATTATCGACCGACTCGACGACGCCATGGAACCCACCATCCGCGATGAGCACAACAACTATACACGCACTTCCAACACGCGTTTCATCAGAGTAGTCGATTACAAAACTTCGCCCAAGGAGCAGACAGCACCCTCTGTCGCCGCCCTTTTCGACGGCGAAAACAAGTCGCGCGCTTACCACATTCTGCAAACCTTCTACTACTGCTACGTGCTGAGCAAAAGCGGCATGTTCGACAATCGTTTCATCAGTCCACAATTGATGTACGTCAAATTGCTAAAAGAAGAAACCACTGCAAGCATCAAGATTGCGAAAGAAGAAGTTACGGACTTCGCCAACCAACAAATTGGCGATGAAAAAATCATGGACACATTTGTTGAACTATTAAAACAAACCATCCGAAATATCTTCGACAAGAACCAACCTTTCACGCAAACCTCTCAAGAACATAATTGCACCTACTGCCCCTTCTGCAACATGTGCGGAAGGAAGGTGGAAGAATATGACAAGTAAGTAAACGAGTTGTTAGGTACGAGAAACTGCGTAGCTGATGAGCGTAAGCGAATAAACGAGATGGTTTGACTCGAACGCTTGTTTGCACGCAGGCTTGCATTCCGCACGGCAGTTGTTCTCTGTACTCTGTACTCTAAAAACACTGCATAACCTTATAACCTCACAACCTTATAACCTCACAACCTCACCTCACAATGAACGCCATCATCGTAGGAGCCACTTCGGGCATCGGGCGCGAAGTAGCCAAAATATTACTCCAACAGGGATGGAACTTAGGACTTGCCGGGCGCAGAGTCGAAATGCTTTCCGACCTCCAGACGGCCTTTCCCGAACAAGTACGAATCGCTCGTATCGACGTATGCGACCCCTCTGCCGCTACAACATGGCTCGCCCTTGCTGAGCAGTTAGGCGGCGTTGACCTCTATCTTCACAGTAGTGGTGTGGGATGGTACAATCCCGAACTCAACGAAGAAAAAGAACTTGCCACCGCTGTGACTAATGGGGAAGGTTTCATCCGAATGATGAACGTGGCCTACCACTACTTCAAGCAAACAAAGCGCCACGGCCACATCGCAGCCATCAGCAGCATTGCAGGCACACGCGGACTGGGTCCGGCACCCGCCTATTCAGCCACAAAGAAAATGCAGCACACCTACTTGCAAGCGCTCTCACAATTGGCACGCAAGGACAATTTGCAACTCTCCTTTACCGACATCCGCCCGGGCTTTGTACGCACTGACTTCATTGCTGGCTCTAACTTCCCCATGCAAATGGAAGTCGCCGACGTAGCCCGCGCCATCGTCCGTGCCCTTAAACGCCGCCAACGCATCGTCACCATCGACTGGCGCTACCACCTGCTCGTTGCCATCTGGAAACTCATTCCCCGTCCTCTTTGGGAGCGCATCAGGCTCTAAGTGCCATAAAAAAGAAGCAGCTTCACATTATCCTTTTCACTTCACTAAACTATTCAATCGCTCCTCGCGCAAAGTTTGCATCTCCCCAACTCCAACGCCCCAACTTCAATCCAAATGCCCAACTTCACCCTCTACTCCCCCAGCGCACGCTCCGTCGAACTTCGCCTCTATCGCGAAGCACAAGGCGGTGAGCCCGAACGCCGCTACAATCTCGAAGTGGCCGGCAACGGATGGTGGCGCCTTCATCTGTATTGCGACCTCACGGGGTGGTACTACACATTCCGCGTGCTAACCGCCAACGGATGGCAGCGCGAAACGCCCGGACCGTGGGCTAAAGCAGTAGGCACCAATGGAGCACGCGGAGCCATCGTTGCCCCTGCCACGACCCACCCCGAAGGATGGGATGCCGACCGCCGACCGCCGCTCTGCGCATCGCCCATTATTTACGAACTCCACCACCGCGACTTCTCCATATCGCACACATCGGGCATTCGGCACAAGGGGCGCTACCTTGCACTCACCGAACACGGCACTCACACTGCCGACCATCTCGCTACGGGCATCGACCACCTCGTAGAACTCGGCATCACCCACGTACAGTTGCTCCCCTCCTTCGACTTCTCCAGCATTGACGAAACCGAAGCCCGCGTTCCTCACTACAACTGGGGCTACGACCCTCAAAACTACAACGTGCCCGAAGGCTCCTATGCCACCGACGCCGCCGACCCTGCTGTGCGCATCCGTGAGTTTAAGACGATGATAGCTGCGCTCCACAAAGCAGGCATCCGCGTAGTGCTCGATGTTGTTTACAACCACGTTGCCAACGTTGCGACAAGTCCGCTCGAATGCTCTGCCCCCGGACTCTATTTCCGCACCTGGGACGATGGCACCACCCTCTCCAACGGTTCGGGATGTGGCAACGAAACAGCCAGCGAGCGCGAAGCCATGCGCCAATTCATCGTTGAAAGCGTGGCTTACTGGGCGGAGGAATACCACATCGACGGTTTCCGTTTCGACCTAATGGCGCTCCACGACATTCCAACAATGAAAGCCATTCGCCGGCGCTTACACAGCATCGACCCCACCATCTGCATTTATGGCGAAGGATGGCGCGCTGATGCTTCGCCCCTAAGCGAAAAGAAAGCAGCCTCCAAAGCCAACGCTTCCCACCTTCCCGGCATTGCTTTCTTTGGCGATGAACTGCGCGACGCACTGCGCGGACCATTTGGCGACGACAGCATGGGCGGATTCCTCCTGGGCGACGCCTCGTGCGCCAATGCTGTGAAGTTTGGCATCGTAGGCGCAACGCCTCATCCACAAGTGTCCCTCGCTCGCCTCTGCCCATGGACTAAGCACGCCAGGCAGATGATTGCCTACACAAGTTGCCACGACGACCTCTGCCTCTACGACCGCCTGCGTGCCGTGCGCCCCGACATTACGGAGGACGAGGCCGAACGACTCTCCATCCTTGCTCACACTGCCATTCTAACCTCGCAGGCCACTCCCTTTATCTTCTCGGGCGAAGAACTGCTGCGCACCAAGCGCGGCGTGCGCAATAGTTATCGCAGTTCCGACATGATAAACGCCATCGACTGGCGCAACAAGGGCAAGCACTACAATCTCTTCACCTGTCTGCGAAAACTCATTCAGCTCCGCCGCCAACACCCCATTTTCCAACTACCCACTACGCACTCCATCCAGCGCCACCTGCACTTTCTGAACACGAAAGATGCCGCCACCGTAGCCTTCATCATCGACGCACCCTCCTCTACTGCCGAACGCTGGAAAAATGTGGTCGTCGTGCTCAATGCCGAACGGTGCCCACAGAAAATCAACCTGCCGCTCAATCGCTACACAATCTTCCTGAAAGGTTCGCAATGCTCGCTCACCGGAATTGAAACGCTACACACCTCCACGCTGGAAATTCCGCCCCAATCCGCCCTCGTTGCAGCAGTCGTTAAAACAAGGAAATAAGCCATAACCGCCCATCTATCTTGGGATTTTGTGGAGTCTGCTTGCCACTTTTTGTTAATAAAAAAAATAATCGGGGTTTAAAAGGGCGTAAATTTGTTGGGGCAGATAAAAAGGCGTAATTTTGCAGTCCAAAAATTTAGACCTACGGTTATGCGACAACTTAAGATTAACAAATGCATTACGAACCGCTCCAGTGCGGCTCTTGACAAATACCTCGTTGAAATCGGACGCGAAGAGCTTATTTCTACTGAAGAAGAAGTAGAATTGGCACAGCGCATTCATCGTGGCGACCAGCAAGCACTCGATCGTTTGACACGTGCTAACCTGCGTTTCGTAGTGAGTGTGGCAAAGCAGTACCAGAATCAGGGGCTCGCGCTCAACGACCTTATCGACGAAGGCAACCTCGGGCTTATCAAGGCTGCACAGAAGTTCGACGAAACACGAGGCTTTAAATTTATCTCTTACGCCGTATGGTGGATTCGCCAAAGCATTTTGCAGGCAATTTCCGAACAGAGCCGCATCGTGCGCATGCCTTTGAACCAGGTAGGTTTCCAAAGCAAGCTTTCAAAAGCCATCGTTAGTTTCGAACAGGAATTTGAGCGCCGACCCTCACCACAGGAATTGGCAGAAATCCTTGAAACAGACATCACGAAAGTAATGGACGCACTCGGCACAAACGGCAAGAAGGTGAGTGTGGATGCGCCTTTCCAGGACGACGACTCTAACTGCCTCATCGACGTGATGCACGACGAAGGCGCACCCGGCACCGACGCACAGATGGACCGCGAATCGCTCTCCTCCGACCTTGATGCTGCGCTCAGCATACTCAACGACCGCGAACGCACCGTGCTCAAAATGCTCTTCGGCATCGGCAGAAACGAAATGACAGCTGAAGAAGTTGCTAACAGCATGAACCTCACTCGCGAACGCGTACGCCAAATCAAGGAACGCGCACTGCGCCGCCTCCGCGAAGCCGAAAACATCAACATCCTTGTCAAGTACTTAGGCAAATAATTGTTGGCTCACGTCACACATAAGAAAACAACAAGACACCGCTTTTCTACAGTCGTCTGACTGCAAGAAAAGCGGTGTCTTGTTGTTTGGTCGTAAGCGAACTTTTAACATGCTGAGCGTAGAGAACACTACTCAGAAGTTGCCGAACAGTTTCTCCCCTCTTCAGCGTTGGCTACTATTCAGCAAAGTGCTCACAAGGGCTGAAACGTCCACAACATCGACCTTTCCATCTCGGTTTACATCCGCTGCCTCTCTGTTAAGGTGCTCTTCATCAGCACCCCCCAACAGCAGATTCACAATGCTCGAAACATCGACCACATTGACCTTGCCATCACCATCGACATCGCCTACGAGCACTTCTTCGTCAGCGATAGCACCTGTCATCGTAAACCCAGCCTCCGCCGCGTCGTTCATGGGCGAAATCAATGATTGCGCATAAGCAATGCCGCCCATCTCCTCTACACGTATTATGCCCGGACGCACAGTGGCTACGACCTTTCCAAAAGCACACTCCTTCGTATCGAACGACACGTTGGGCATGACTACTTCGCATTCGCCATCAAGCGCACTTACGTTGGTAGCCAATTCGTAGGGATAAGTGTTGCCATAATCATCGGAAAGGCAGATGCGCAACTTGCTCGCGGCGGTAAAGTAATTCGTATTCACGCCCCAAGTGACCTTGACGCGTTCGCCTGCCTCATAGACCGGTTTATTAGGAGTAAGAGCCACGCTGAACGGAGTGCCCGCCACGATGGTCACGTCCACCTTGCGCACATCGTAGTTGGAGTAGAAGGGCGTGCGTTCCATACTGTTTCTGTCCAGCGCACCATCCTTGGGCAAGTCATTGACCACCGCCGCAAAGCGATACGTAGCAGGTTCCATGCCAGCCATATCCGTTCCGTCGTTGATAAAGAAATAGTCGTCCCACTCAAAGCACGTGTACTGCGGTTTAAAGTCCACGGTAGCATCGGCAGAGGGTTGCTTCGCACAAAACGCAGCCCCATCCTCGTATTGCTGCAACGTATAAGTCAGTCGGTCGTCGTCAGCATCCTGCGCTGCAATTGTCATGCTGAAATTCGCACCTTGCGGAATACGGTATTTTGTTTGAAACTGCTCGTCAACAATTGCAGGAGCAGCATTGTTTTCTACCTTCACGCCCCACACATAGTTGCCTCCTTCGTTGCTTCCCACCAACTGCGTGCGCTCCTTGTCGGCATAGTAGGCAGCGCAGCGCTCCGTAATCTGACTGCGAATCTGCCGAATCGATGCTACCGAAAAGAAGTGTGCCTGTTCGCCATACCCCATGATGCTCTGCCCCATGCCGGGCTCCGTTGCGCTACCGTAATCATGCGGATGGAGCGCGCCAAACATGTGGCCCAATTCGTGGGCAACGACTGTCGTGCTGGGCGCTGAATAACCTCCTCCCTTCGTGCGTTGAAGGAAGGCACCGCCCGCAACCGATGCGCCATTGTTGTCGAAGTCCAGTGCATTAGCTATCCATAGGCCTACATCGTAGCGTTGCTCGCCAATCATGGCGTTGAGGAGTTCGGTGCCCAAGCCGCTTGCACTTAGCGGATTGTAGTCAACGTCATTCATTGCCGTCGCCACCAAAGCATCGCTCTTCACCACTTCGAAACACACGCCCAATGGCACATATATATTATTGAGCACGCTCTCCGCGCTTTGCCAAAAGTCCTCCACCGCCAACCTGTCTTCGCCAAAGTGTTGCTGAAAACAAGTTGTCGTCACCGGCAGAGCCAACCGATAGTAGCGCAACACGCCATCCTCAGCGATGAAAGCCTCTTCCGACTGAGCCTGAGCAAAAACCGTCGTTGCTTGCAAAAACGCAACAAGCAATGCCACAAAAATACGTAATCCTGATTTTATCATACTCCAATTTTATTTTTCATTTACCTAATTCAAGTTTCGCAAACGCTCAACTTGTAAGGTTATAAGGTGAGGTTGTGAGGTTTTAAGGTCGCTTCGCTTGTGAGGTTTTAAGGCTATGCAGCGTGCATGCCAGCGTTCGAGTCTAACAATCTCGTCTACTCGTACCTAATAACTTGTCTACTTTTTTAAGGTTGTAAGGTTTACCATTCGGGGGACCACACACATCAACTCCCACCCCACCTTTTTATTGTACCACTTTGCAAAGATACTATTTCTTGCAAAATACAGATTAATGACATTTACATTAAATTAGCAACTATTAAGTGACGCGAAAAAAAAATCAGCCGCATCCTTTTTTTGCAAAATCACTCAAAACAGTTAATTAACACCTCTTAACACAATTGATATATATCAAAAAATGCAAACTTTTAACAAAGTTTATATTTTAGGTCTTAATATGTTAAAGATTGTATAAAAATTTCCCTACTTTTGAGCGAAATTTTCCTTCTTAAAAAGAAAAAAGTTTTTCTTCAAAGGAATTTTTTCCTTCTTAAAAGGAAAAAATTCCTTCCTTTGAGCAAGTTTTCAGGAGGAAGGTCATAAAAAAAGGAGGGCAGCATAGCCCTCCTTTAACCTTTGTGCAAATATACAGCAAAAATAATTTTTTTCCAAATCTGCATTTCGCAGCGTTTTTACATCCGTTAACATTTCGACCCCTCATTTTGCTATTCATCACCCCAAAAAATGCACGTTTCGTGCAAATCCGATTTTAAGCAAAAATTTGAAATGCACGAAAAAAATCAAGGCAGAAATCCGGATGTATTATATTGTATGCGGCACCCACCACTAACGATGGCCACCACTAAAAAAATGCTCGCCCTGAGCAGAGTCGGCAGCAAGAAATACGAGCGAGCGTCCAAAACTTGTATTTTGACACGCTCGCTCGTAATTTTGCATAAAACAAATTTTACAGGGCGACTATTCTCCACTGAGCACAATCGATGGTTTGCTACAGATAATACCCCTTTACAGATTTTGCGAGATAACAACAAGCGACTTACTCTAACCGCCAGGACTTCGTGGGTTCTCGGCATCAAACATAAAGAATATGCGCTCATTCTACGAAGAATGGTCGCCCTTTATAAATCGCCAGCCGATGGCTGACGAAAATAAAACGCTAACCGCAGTTAGCGATTCAGCGCTTGATGAACTAATGTTGCTTATGGAAATTCGCCAGCCGATGGCTGACGAATTTAATTGGGCGGACTTTCTTGCCATCGGTTTTAGCCATCATATTGAGATTATAACCAAGGCTAAGTCTTTAGATGCTCGTTTGTTCTATATCCATGAATCAGCCACACGATTTTGGAATAAATACACTTTGAGAGATTATCTCAAAGCCGATTTGTACAACCACAGAGGAACACTTCCTAATAATTTCACTACCACAATACCAAGTACAAAGCAGGCATTAAAGGCTGTAAACGCTTTCAAGGATGAATACTTGTTGGATTTTATCAATATCGAAAAGCTTGATACGCAAGATGAAGATTTGAACGAGCGTGTACTCGAAAAGTCAATTGTGGATAATATCAAAAGGTTTATTCTCACCTTTGGGCAAAATACACCCAACCTTGATTTTTTGGTATTAAAAAAGAGTGTAAATCTCGTAACTACTTGATTTACACTCTTTGCTGCGGAGAGAGAGGCTCTCGAACCTACACTTTCAAGAAATATCATAAAATTGCAAATCACTGATAATCATATACTATCTAAAGTGCAGAGTAAATCTAAATCTTTCTGAATATCTTTTGCTATTCCAAATATTGGGTGTATATTTGGGTGTAGAATTTCAAACGCACCCAATTATGAATATCAAACGTAACATCATTTTCGCATTGGAGAGCCGAAAAAAGAACGGTGTGCCAATCATAGAGAACGTACCCATCCGTATGCGTGTCATATACGCAAGCCAACGCATCGAGTTTACAACAGGCTACCGGATTGACGTAGCCAAATGGGATGCCGACAAGCAACGAGTGAAGAACGGATGCACCAACAAACTAAAGCAAAGTGCATCCGAAATCAATGCGGACTTGCTGAAATATTATGCCGAGATTCAAAACGTGTTCAAGGAGTTTGAGGTACAGGAAACCATGCCGACCACCCAACAGCTAAAGGATGCGTTCAACCTGCGGATGAAAGATACCAGCGAAGAGCAGCAGGAAGAAACACAGATAAGCTTTTGGGAGGTGTTCGATGAGTTTGTGAAGGAGTGTGGCAATCAGAATAACTGGACGGCATCCACCTACGAAAAATTTTCAGCAGTGAAAAACCACCTCAAAGAGTTCAAGGAAGATGTAACCTTTGAATACTTCAACGAGTTCGGATTGAACGAGTATGTGAATTTCCTGCGTGACAAAAAGGATATGAGGAACAGCACCATCGGCAAACAGATGGGATTCCTAAAATGGTTCCTGCGCTGGAGCTTCAAGAAAGGACATCATCAGAATATAGCATACGACACTTTCAAGCCCAAATTGAAAACCACCTCTAAAAAGGTGATATTCCTGACTTGGGACGAATTGAACAGACTGAAAGATTATCAGATACCGAAAGACAAACAATATCTGGAGCGTGTCAGGGACGTTTTTCTGTTCTGTTGCTTCACAAGCCTGCGATATTCAGATGTTCGCAACCTGAAAAGAAGCGATGTGAAGTCCGACCACATCGAAGTTACCACTGTCAAAACGGCAGACAGCCTGATAATTGAACTGAACGACCACAGCAAAGCCATACTTGAAAAATACAAGGAAGTCCATTTTGAAAACCACATGGCACTGCCTGTTATCAGCAATCAGAAGATGAACGATTATTTGAAAGAACTGGGGGAACTGGCTGAAATCAACGAACCTGTACGGGAAACTTATTATAAAGGGAATGAACGTATAGATGAAGTCACACCCAAATACGCACTGTTAACCACTCATGCAGGAAGAAGAACATTCATCTGTAATGCGCTGGCTCTCGGTATTCCGGCACAGGTCGTAATGAAATGGACGGGGCATAGTGACTATAAAGCCATGAAACCCTATATTGACATAGCAGATGATATTAAGGCTAATGCCATGAACAAGTTTAACCAACTATAAAAGTATCAATCAGTTTCATAGATTATCAGCTATTTGAATTATATTTGCGACAACAATAAACATTAGAATGGAAAATAACAGAGAATATCATATAGGAAAAACGGACTTTGACGCATTTGTTCATGCTGTCGGTTCGGAAATAGAACAGGCGCAAGTCCGGCTGATTACCGCAGCCAATGCGCAAATGCTGTTCCATTACTGGAAAATGGGCAACTATATCCTGTATCATCAAAACTTGCAAGGCTGGGGAAGCAAAATCATCAAGCAACTGGCTAAGGCTATCCGTTTCAATTATCCTGAAAAGAAAGGCTATTCGGAGCGCAACCTTACCTATATGTGCCAATTTGCACGGTCATATCCGCTGAACGTACTACGCAGCTTCATTGATACAGATGCAAGACTGTCTGTTCCAAGCATACAGAATGTTACAGATGAAGTCCTGAAACTAAACAACGGACAATTTACGCAGGAACTTACTGCGCAAATACAATCCGCTGATTGTCAGTCCTTAGAATTTACGCAGGAAGCTCCTGCGCAAATTCAGGATGTGGCGAAAACTGTTTCTGCCATTTACAGAATGGAGATTAAGGAGATAGAAAAATTTTTCTTGACCTCCCCTGTTGCCAGAATAAACTGGGCAAGCCAAATGGTTATACTTGACAGTTCGTTGCCGTTAGGTGTGAGATATTGGTACATGAAACAGTCTGTAGAAATGGGCTGGAGCAGCAATGTGCTTAAAATACAAATTGAAACCAACCTATATAACAGACAAATCAGCAACAACAAGGTAAACAATTTCACAGCCACACTTCCGGCACCACAAAGTGACCTTGCCAATTATCTGTTGAAAGACCCGTATATATTTGATTTGGCAGGAGCAAAAGAAAAGGCAGATGAAAGGGATATAGAGGAACAACTGGTAAAACACGTTGCCCGTTATTTGTTGGAAATGGGCAACGGATTCGCCTTTGTCGCCCGGCAGAAGCATTTTCAAATTGGCAACAGTGATTTCTTTGCCGACTTGATTCTATATTCAATTCCGCTACACGCATACATTGTTATAGAGCTAAAGGCTACCCCATTCAAGCCGGAGTATGCAGGACAGTTGAATTTCTACATCAATGTGGTGGATGACAAACTGAGGGGAGAGAATGACAACAAGACTATCGGGTTGTTGCTGTGTAAGGGAAAAGATGAGGTGGTAGCACAATACGCATTGACAGGCTACGACCAGCCGATAGGTATCAGTGATTACCAGTTGAGCAAGGCTATACCCGAAAACCTGAAATCAGCCTTGCCAAGCGTGGAAGAGGTGGAAGAAGAACTGACATCTTTCCTTGACAAGGACAATAATCCCCAAAATTGAAATCTATGGCAGGAGAGATTAACAAACTGATTCCCCTATATGGAGAACTCAACAGGATATATAATGATTGGGTGACCAATTATGCTTTTTCTTTTGACAAGCAAAAATTCATCACCGATTTTTACAGGCAGCATAATGATACAAAGGCTTTTGAAGCCGCTATCCTTGAACTGATACTTGACAAGCAGAAAGAACAATACACATTGATTCTCAATAGTCTGAAAATCGAAATAGGAAAGAATATACGGGCTTATGAAACAAAACCACTGAATGATGACATCATAAAGCGTGTATGTTTTCACTACGCAGACAGGCGTAATTCTGCAATTAGAGACCAGTTGGAGATTACCACCAAGTTGCACGAACCTTTGAATGACGCATACCACAGGTATGATTTCATTGGTTTTCGGGAGCATACGGACGAAGAAGAAATACAGGCAGAAAAGGAATATGAACGCTGCAAGGCTGAATACGACAAGGAAAAGAAAGAATTGGATAAACTCTATGATCTGCAAAAGCAAGACAGGAAAGAGGCTTTTCAATATATCGAAAACCTTTCCGGTGATGTTTACCGCCTAAGTCTTCTTTTTATGGAAGTCCTGAAAAAATACCTTCCTGATGATGTGGAAGAAAAACGACCGGAGGAATTAGTCGAGCAAAATGCGCCAGAAGAAGTACATAATACACCGGAGGAACAGCATGAATATTTTGACATGAAGCCGCTTTCGCCTATTTATGAAACCTGTGTCGGGGAACAGTTTGAAGCCATTACCATAGCGGACTTCTATGCCAATATAAACCTGTACCCCTGCAAGAACAAACTAAAAATCAAGGCAAGGGAAAAGATACGGGTGTGTTACCTGATATTCCTGATGAGCGAGAAACTATCCAAGCAATACAGGGATGAATGGAGGAGCCAAATATTAAAACTGCTGGATATTGACGAGAGTTATTATCGGTCAAAATACAAAGAGCCAGTTTCCGATTTTCCGAGTGACAGCAACCAAAAATTCGCCAAAGAAATGGAAAGCATATTCTGATAATTCGTGATATATCCTGATACTCCACGAAATTACCACTTTTACCACTCAAATTAATTTTTGAGTGGTATTTTTATTGTCTGATATTTAATAAGATAGCGCAACATCCTATTTATATCATCCACATCCTTACCACTTACAGCCATACCTAATTTTGCATCGTTCGAGAACAGAAATAGCAGCCAGTGCGCAGGGCTGATTGTTTAACGACTAAATAGATTGGACGATGACAAATCTTCAAGAGTTATTATTAAAACCCGTCTGGCAGATGACAGGCGAAGAGTTCATATTCCTAAGCAAACACGCTTCCAACCAAACGGAAGCGCAACCGCAACCTGTAACGGACACAGAAAGGAAGTATGTGTACGGAATACTTGGCATTGCCAAATTGTTCGGGTGCAGTCTGCCAACCGCCAACCGTATAAAGAAAAGCGGAAAGATAGACAAAGCCATTACGCAAATAGGGCGTAAGATTATCGTGGATGCGGAACTTGCCCTTGAACTGGCTGGAAAGAAAACCGGAGGACGAAAATAACGGGAGGGGTACTTATGGACTATATGAAAGATATAAAGGAAATATCGGCGGAAGAAGCCGTAATCCTTTGGCAAGCCTCACGTTTGAGCCTGTCGAAAAGTTACGAGAAAGCACCTGAAATTCTCAAAGTACATAGTTCCGTCATAGGAACATTGGGGAATTTCAGCGCATCCATCGGCAAAGCCAAGAGCAAAAAAACTTTCAATGTGTCGGCTATCGTAGCCGCCGCATTGAGGAATGGTACGGTATTGCGATATGTGGCGGAACTTCCGGAAGACAAACGGAAAATCCTTTATGTGGACACGGAACAGAGCCCTTACCATTGTCTGAAAGTAATGAAACGTATTTTGCGGATGGCAGGGCTTCCCGATGACAGGGACAATGAAAATCTTGAATTTCTTGCTTTGAGGAAATACACGCCTGAACAGCGTATCAGGATTGTTGAACAGGCTATTTACAATACGCCTGACATAGCCCTTGTAATCATAGACGGCATCCGTGACATGGTATATGACATCAACAGCCCCGGTGAATCGACACGCATCATATCCAAGCTGATGCAGTGGACGGACGACAGGCAGATACATATCCACACGATACTCCACCAAAACAAGGGCGATGAGAACGCAAGGGGGCATATCGGCACGGAACTGAACAACAAGGCGGAAACAGTCCTCCTTGTGGAAAAGGACAAGAGCAATGGAGATATAAGCAATGTTTCAGCCATGCACATACGGGCAATGGACTTCGAGCCTTTTTCATTCCGCATCAATGACAATGCTCTGCCCGAACTGCTGGAGGGTTACAAGCCCGAAGCCAAGAAACCGGGAAGACCGGAAGAGGAAAAGTTCGATCCTTACAAGCATATCACCGAACAGCAGCACCGAATCGCACTGGAAGCTGTTTTCGGACTGAAAGAGGAATACGGCTACAAGGAACTGGAAGACACCTTAATCAAGACTTATGTGTCGGTGGGTGTAAAGCTGAACCATAAAAAGGCGGTATCGCTCATCACCATGCTTCGGAACAAACGGATGATAGTGCAGGAGAACGGCAGGAAGTACACGTTCATGCCCGACTTCCACTATTAGCCCGCACCTTGCAATCGCTTCACTTTATTCCGATGGTCTATATATTAGGGATAAAGCGAAGTGGTTGCGGAATGTGGCAAAACCGCTTCACTTTATTACCGTACTCTATATATACGAGAATAAAGTGAAGTGATTATAGACCGTACTTCATAAAGAGAGGTACGGGCGAAAAGAGAAATAAACCAATTCAATTATCATTAAACCAATCGTTTTATGGATATACAGACAGCGAAACAAATCAAGATTGCAGATTATCTGCACAGTCTGGGCTTTTCTCCGGTCAAACAGCAGGGGATAAACCTGTGGTATAAGTCACCGCTAAGGGAAGAAACGAAAGCATCGTTCAAGGTGAATACAGAACGTAACCAATGGTATGACTTTGCACTCGGTAAGGGTGGGAATATCATCGCACTTGCACAGGAACTTTATTGTTCCGACCATGTGCCATATCTCCTGCAAAGAATCGGAGAACAGACACTCAACATTCGCCCCGTGTCTTTTTCTTTTGGCAAGCAATCATTTTCCGAACCAAGTTTCCAACAGCTGGAGATTGTACCGCTTTCATCTCCTGCCCTGCTTGCTTATTTGCAGGAAAGGGGGATAAACATTACACTGGCGAAAAAAGAATGCAGTGAAGCGCATTTCACCCATCATGGCAAACGCTATTTCGCCATTGCCTTTCCCAATGTATCGGGCGGATATGAAATCCGCAACCGCTATTTCAAAGGCTGTATCGCACCAAAGGAAATATCCCACATCAGACAATCTGGAACAGCAAGGGAAACGTGCTATGTGTTCGAGGGATTTATGGACTATCTTTCATTTCTTACTTTGAGAATGGAAAGTTGTCCGAAATATCCCGAACTGGATAGACAGGATTATATGGTGCTGAACTCCGTAGCCAATGTTTCCAAAGCTCTCTATCCTTTGGGGAACTACGAGCGCATCCATTGTTTCTTTGACAATGACCGTGCGGGGATGGAAGCACTCCAACAAATCCGTATGGAATACGGCAGGGACTTATACATCCGTGACGCTTCGCAGACCTACAGCGGATGCAAGGACTTGAACGAATACCTACAGAAAAAGATAGAAAGGGAGAAGCTGGTTCAACCTGTCAAGAGGAAGCAAAATGTATCGGCGAAGAAACCGGGAGGCTTTCGGTTATAGCCCACTATAACTACACGCTTCGCTTTCGTAGTTGTGGGCTCTCCCGAGGGGCTTATGGCTCTGCCCTAAGAACCCGGCAAGGGCTGTCAGCCCTATGCAACCCGACCAAAGAGTGACCCTCTCTTTGGAAACTCCGCTTATGGGTTAGTACCCCTAAGAACCCCTCTGCGAAAGCGAGCAAAACAACCTATCGTAAACAATAAAATCAGAATAGTTATGGCAACTAAATCAAGCATACATATCAAACCTTGCAACATCAAATCAAGCGAGGCTCATAACCGAAGGACTACCGAGTATATGCGTAATATCGGAGAGTCCAGAATCTACATCGTGTCCGAACTCTCTGCCGACAACGAGCAGTGGATAAACCCGGATTTCTGTAGTCCGAATTTACAGACGCACTACGACAACATCAAACGGATGGTAAAGGAAAAGACAGGTCGTGCCATGCAGGAGAAAGAGCGGGAGCGCAAAGGAAAGAACGGAAAAATCATAAAAGTGGCAGGATGCTCGCCCATCCGTGAGGGTGTGCTGCTCATCAAAGCGGACACCACACTGGCAGACGTGCGTAAATTCTGTGAAGAGTGTCAAAGACGCTGGGGAATCACACCGCTGCAAATCTTCCTGCACAAGGACGAAGGGCATTGGCTGAACGGTCAGCCGGAAGCGGAAGACAGAGAAAGCTTCAAGGTCATGGCCAGATGGTTCAAGCCGAACTATCATGCCCATATCGTTTTCGACTGGATGAACCACGAAACCGGAAAGAGCCGAAAGCTCAATGACGATGACATGATGCAGATGCAGACCTTGGCATCCGACATCCTGTTGATGGAGCGTGGGCAGTCAAAGGCTGTTACTGGCAAGGAGCATCTGGAACGGAACGACTTTATCATCGAGAAGCAGAAAGCCGAACTGCAACGCATGGATGCTGCCAAACGGCACAAAGAAGAACAGATAAATCTTGCCGAACAGGAACTGAAACAGGTAAAATCAGAAATACGCACTGACAAGCTAAAGAAGACAGCCACCACAGCAGCGACAGCCATAACAAGCGGTGTTGCTTCTCTTTTCGGAAGCGGAAAACTGAAAGAACTGGAACATGCCAACGAAAAACTGCAAGACGAGGTTTCAAAACGGGACACCAGTATTGAAAAATTGCAGAGCCGGATACAGCAGATGCAGAAACAGCATGATACACAAATCCACAATCTCAGAGAAATGCACAGACAGGAACTTGATATGAAGGAAAAGGAACTGTCACGACTCGCCAGAATCATAGACAAGGCTTTCAGGTGGTTCCCGATGTTCAGGGAAATGCTACGCATGGAAAAGTTCTGTGCCATGCTGGGATTCTCTAAAGAAATGACCGAAAGTCTTTTGGTCAAGAAAGAAGCCCTGAAATGCAGCGGTAAAATCTATTCCGAGCAACACAGACGGAACTTTGATATAAAGGATGATATTTTAAGGGTGGAAAATGACCCTGACGATGAAAGCAGGCTGAACCTGACTATAAACAGGAAGCCGATTGCCGAGTGGTTCAGAGAACAATGGCATAAGCTCAGATACGGAACAAGGCTGCCACAACAGGAAGAAAGAAAAAGTAGAGGATTCAAATTGTAATAGAAGCAATTTAATTAGTAATCTAAAAGCACTCCGATAACCATCAGAGTGCTTTTAGATTACTAATCATTAATTATCAAAGCAAGTGCAGTTTAAGATTTTACCGAAGTTTGCATTAATAAAGAATATACTACCGCTGATATATGCGCAACATATTGTGACGCTTGTGATTCATTTCCCTTGAAATCCTTAACAAATACCGCTAAGGTATAGCTGACATTATTAGGCAGACATATATAGGCAACATCATTGTGGGCTGCAAGAACACCATTTTCATTAACATAACCTGAACCTGTCTTATGCGCTATAACAACCCCTTCTTTATCAAGAAGTGGAGCTGCTATCCTATCTACACCTGTTTTGCATTCTTTTAACGTATTCTTAATGAAACTTTGT
>JAZQXH010000014.1:0-23680 GCA_045632745.1 Alloprevotella sp. | reverse complement strand
TGAGCGATTACGCTGGCTCTACGACTTGTAAGATTATTTATTACAACAACTGAATTATTTGCTACTGCTATCATATCTGTATTGGTTAAGTGGTTAAACATATCTATTTGCTTTCAACACCACAAAGATAGTTATTCTATTTTAATCCTGCTAATATTTTAACAAAAATCTAGATAGGAAATATGATTTTATTTCAAATTAGATAATATTTTCATAACTTTGCACCAAATTAACGATATGGAAAGAACGATTTTACATTTACAGATAGAGGACAGACACGAGTATTTTGGTTCTCCATCTTCACTATTTGACAAGTACACACGAGAGGAGATTGGTATCTCACAAGCGGCATTAAACAACTATTTCAGCAAGTTGGGAGAGAATGATGAACCAATATATAAAAACAAAAAGTGTACCATAAGAAAAGGTACACTCTATGTTAAACCCACCACAAGGGGGAGAAAGAAAGCAAAAGATATAAACTCAAAAATTACCTAATTTTTAAATCCTCAAGTATAATTAAACACCTCATTTACTACTACAAATGAGGTGCAAAACAACTAGTATATATCATCTGAAAATTCAATGACTAAACAAAGAACAGATAATACTATTTGAGAAATTCCATGTTTTTCTTCTTTTTGTATTGTGTTTAATACTCCTAATACAAAACCCAATAAAGCAAAAATGAATGGAAAAATGAAAAATGATGTTGCAGAAAAAATATATCCTAGCGTTACATATATATTTGTTTTACCATCTGTTTTTTTGCGATACCGACATAAATACATGAGCTCCGCATTTAGGACAGGATTTCGCTTTATCAGATATCTGCAACCCACATTCTCTACAATGAATTAATGCCATATATATACAATCTTACAACAAAAACATTTTGCCAATTTGCATACCAATACCAGCACTAATACTTAGGAGTGCTGCCATTAACGCACTTTTAGACTTGGCGGGGTATTCATTCTTATTAACGAAGAAAATAACAAAGCCAATAATAGGAATAAGGAAGGAGAGTATTACCATACCCCAACCAAGTTTGTCTTCTTCTATTAATAATCCATTATCGGTTTTCAATTCATAACCCATAACACTAAAAGCGCCCATAACAAGATTGCAAATGTAACTCTTATCTGTGTTAAGAGTCAATTTGAAAGTGTAATAATTTCTTCCTGACATTCGTAAAACGATTTCCATACTTTCTGAATTTATAGGTATATTAACCTCAAATCCAGAATTGTAGGAATATGCTCCTATAAGTTTGTCATTAACTATAATTTCCATTGGAAATTCTTCAATTGCACTCTTGCCTTTCCATACCAATTTCAATACTTTACTTGAGCTTTCTATTGACTCAACTGTATCAATTGAGGCATTAGTGTGGTTATCTTTACTCTTATGGTTATCTATTGACTCAACCTTGTCAATAGGAGCACCACAATTTGGACAAGCATTTGCTTTGTCTGAAACCATTTGTCCGCATTCATTACATTTAATTAATGCCATAACGTTAATTTGTGTACACCTCTGGCACAACAGTGTTTTAGTTGTGTTTGCAATAAAAAACATAAAAAAGAAAGTGGAGCCAGTCATTGCCTTATCTTCCTTGTAGGGCTTGGACTCCCTTGCATAACAGATAAGGATAGACTGCTCCACCTGGAATGTATTTTGATATAAACAAATACAAACCAAGAGAGCGTTCTTCCCAATATTCTGATTATGCTTTTGTAAAGTGTCCAAGTTTACAAGGTCAGAATAAAGCGAATGCGCTTTCTAAAATATGTCTATACATACTTTTTGCATGTACGACGCAAAGATAGCACATTTTTCTGGAAGAACGCTCTTATAAAATGAATTTAATAGAATTACGTTTATAATTCTCTATTTTATTTCATTATCAAATAAGAAGAGAGGATAATCAATTTTATAGTCAATAGAACCATTATCACGCAAAATTGTGAGTATCTTTCCCATTGCATTTTCGCCTATCAAGGTGTAGTTGCAGTGAGCAAGAATTGTTTGCTCACATATATCAACGACTTTTTCCATTGATTGTATTTGGGCTTTAAGTTTATCATCATAAGACTTCTGTTTAGAGGTACTACGAGGCGTTTTAAGCAATGCTGTTTTTGCCAAAGCGTCTTTCTCAAATGAACGGACATAACGCCCTGCAGAAGTTCTTACAGCTCTTATAAGGTCTTTTTTCTGCAAGTCTTGACAACCCCAACGAAGAACGCTGTTTGTTGAGTTTTGCATGGTAGTATCTTCAACGATGATTTTTCCTTTTGTCTTTGCAAGTAACTTTTGGAAACCCTTGTTTTGAGCATACTTCAAGTTTACTATATACTTCATTACCTCAACATCAAAGTAGTTGTCATGCCAATTAGGATGATGGAATTTCTTGTATTTCTCACCATTGACAAATATTTTCTTGCAATACATAGAATTGGGATATTCCATAATCTCACGCTGTAAATCGGGATACCCCGAAAAGCGTAAGGCAATAAACAGATGTTCACTTGTTGTAAAGTTATGTCCAAAACACTCGACTGGATATGCTGTACTCATATTAGAAAATGCACCAAACTCACCATTCAATTTGCCAAAGGTTACAATATCATTTGACTTGTAATATTCAGTTCTGCCAAATACGATTTCATAAGGATTGTATATGCTCTCTATCTCATTGGGTTTAGTATATAAATCCCTTATTGGGAGATTAAGGGCACGCCCCATAGTTTCGACAATCTTTTGACTTGCGTGTTCGCCTTTTAGTAATGAATAACAATATTCACGAGTAACACCAATCATTTGAGCAAACTCACGAACTGATATGCCCCTTTGGTTTATTATCTCTTTTACTATTAATTCTGCCATGAAAAATTATTTTTTTACAAATGTAATATTTTTTATTACAATATGGGTAAATTGTAGATGTTTTTGTATTAAAATATAAATGCATCAAAGTAATCAATAAATGACACCTTAATACATTCTTATTTTGTGTAATTCCAATCAAAAATATTAAACTGGATTTCATACATAGGTTTGATATAGATTATTCTCTATTATATCAATAAATTAGAGTAAAATACTATGTATTCATAGGGTGGTTTACTAATACCCTACGCTACAACATCAAGAACATCTAGGGTCTGTTTACCCTTGACTGTTTGGAAGCGTAACACTCTGTTTGAAAAGTCAAGAAACAAACGCCAAAGGAAATCTTCGTTGCAGAATAGCATTGGGTTGTACTCTATACCCAAGTGTTGGAAGTATTCTCGCAAGGTATCGCCATTGACACGAACCTCTAAACGAAAAAGGTAGTTGGGGTTGCCATTGGCTTCTGCGATGTAGTGTTTGCCACTGTTGCTTTCGATTTCTCGTTTCTTGTTGTAGGCAGAGAGGCGTAAATCGCCATTCTTCTGCTGAACGATGAGGCTGTATTCCTTAATTCTGCGACAAGAACCAACGCCTATGTAGAGTATATCTTCAAGGAGTTTATCCCTATCTGTTATCTTTGTGCCATTGACAATGGGAATAAGAGCCTCATCACGAATGGCACGAATTAGGCGTTTGGAGAGGTTGCGAGTGTCATCGAAAGCAAGGTCAAGGCGTGTAAGGTTATGGAATTTCAATCCCAACATTCCCTCTATGTAATCGAGGTAAACGAGGCGGTTGTGGATGTTATTGTTGTAGTTGAGGTATAGTTGCTTGTTGTCTATCTCTATCCATACAAATCCACTCATTTCGCCCTCTTTGTCTGCTTTCAATCCCCAACGCAATGTGCCAAAGCATTGCATATCGTACTCGCTGTTGGGGTTGTTGCTTGTTCTCTCAAGGTAGATGATTTTGTAGATGTAATTGTAATATTTGCCCTCTGTTCTTTCGAGGCGAAAATCCCAATGTGGGAGTTCATAGATTTCGAGGGGTGTTTCCATTAGTTGATATAATGGAGTGTCTTCATAGAGTGTGTAGCATAGTTTTACTTTGTCAGCACTGATTTTCATTGTTAATACTGTTTTTAATCTCATTAGTTCCATCGTTTGGCTTATTGGGGATTGTAGCCCAATATGCTTTCATGCCATCACTGATGGCTTGTTTGTGGTTATCTGTTAAACCACGCCCTTTGAGGGCTTGACTGATACGCTGTTTGGTATCAGCATTTAATTCTCTAAATTTTCTCATATTATTATGTGTTTATATATAAATATTAGGTTAAGTAGAAAAAGAGTAAATAGTAAGTAACTTTTTTGAAAAATATTTTTGTACCAAAATGAGAAACAGTTTTTACCTATACTACTAAAATGTTTTTTTGATAAGCGAAAGGGGATACATAGACAAAAGCGCCCCACGAGGGGGCGTTAAGGATGTTTTGCTATTTGACACCATTACCAACCTTGTTAAAAGTGACCATATCGTAACCCTCTGCTCTCAAGTAATGAACGAAATCTACGACCTTTAGAAAGTCTTTCATAAAGGTTCGATAATCTGTCACAAATTTGCACAATGGAACAAAAGAGGAATTTTCGAAAGAATTTTCCTCTTTTTTACATATGATGAATATAGAAAAGGGTGCAGGAGTAATTTTTCACATAAAACATAAGACCGTTCAAACCTTTGTGTGGCGAACGGTCTTATTTTATTAAATTGTATTACTTTTTATTTTGGGGACAATTTTTCATTTCTCCTTTGCAGTCTTTCTTGTCTTGCGGACAATTCATGGTACCTTGTGCGCAGGGCTTCATGCCTTTGCCGTGGTGCATGTTGTGCATGCCTTTTTTGCCAGCACGCTTGTGGAAACCTTTGCCATTCTTGCCCTTCTTGTTGCAAGTTTCCTTCATCACGATTTGGAGCTGGCGGGGTGTGAGTTTCTGCTTGAACTTCTTGAAATAGTCGCGCTTGATTTTCAGGAGTTTTTCCTGACGGTCGAAGCATTCTTCCATTTTCTTAAGGATGTCTGCGTCCGCAGTTGCATTTTCGCAACACATGGTCTTGCAGTCCTTGCAGTTTTCGTGTATCTTGTTGAGGTATTCTACGTAAAGAGGTGTAAACCATGCTGTTGTTGCATCGTTGAGCATGAGTTTTTTTGCCAAACCTTCAGAGTGCTTTTTTACAAACTCAGCCTTTTTTTCGGGAGTGCATTCTTTTTTGTCGCCACAAGGTTTCTGAGCCATTGCGCTACCGGCGATGAAGAGCATAGCAAGCGAGAGAATCATTTTTTTCATAGTAGTACTTTGTTTGAGATTTTGTTGTTAGATGTTCTTTAAATAGATGAGTTCAAGTTTCGCAAGTGCTCAACTTGTTAGGTTATAAGGTTTACCATTCGGGGGACTCCCCTTTTGTTTATATAAACAGTCTGGATAGTCCTCAAAACCTTAAAGCGTAGCGACCTAACAATTTCATAACCTGATTCAACCGAAGTTTGCGAAAGTTGAGTTGATGAGTTTTCAATGATGTGTGTGGGGATTTTAAAATCGGCCCATAGGTGTAAACCCTTCTCCGCCACGGGGCATTTCGCCGTTGAAACCACCGAATCGACCTTGTCCGCCTCGTCCATTCATGCGTGGCTGTCGTGTGGGAATAAATAGTTCGTGGAGCTGTGCCGGCGTAAGTTTTTCGCTGAAAACGGCGAGGAATGTGCGTTTCACGGTTGCAGTAGCTTCGCTGCGCTTGAAGTTGTTTTCAATGTTCTGAAGGAGTTCTTCGTTCGTTGAGTTTTCGTTTATAGTCTTTGTGCGAGGATACATTGTTTGTACTTCCTCCAATGCCATCAGATAAGCCGTGTAGGTTTGTGTGAACCACTGCTTTGCTTCGTCTGCTATTTTTAAATTCTTGGCTACTCGTTCCGTCATTTTCTGCATGCGCTGTGCGCGTTCTTCTTCGCTATGTTCTTGTGCGCAGATGATTGTGGGCAATGCCAAAGCAAGGATGAGTGATAATGCAATTCTTTTCATAATCATAATAGTGTTTTATTCAGACGCTTATTTCAGGAAGATTATCGTCTGTTTGTTATTGATATTGCAAAGATAAAATAACTGTATATTCTGATAAAACATTTTTGGAATAATTACATGACAAACTCGACCATTCCCGACTTTTAATAGATATTTTTCTTACCTGTGGTGGAATTTTAGGAAAAGTTAGTAATTTTGTATTAGCGATGATGGCATTACGATTGTGAGAATTATGTTCTTCATTTGCAATGTTTGTAATTTTGACTCATTATTAAATATATAAAATACCGTTATGAAAATAGCTGTTCCAACACGTGATGGTGTTGTAGATAATCATTTTGGTCATTGCGACCACTATACTATTTTTACGATAGAGGATAAAACAATTGTACGTACCGAAACGCTTCCCTCGCCCCAGGGTTGCGGATGCAAGTCGGGCATCGCTGCCGATTTGCAACAGATGGGAGTGGGCGTGATGCTTGCCGGAAGTATGGGCGATGGTGCTTTGAACAAACTCAGCGCGCATGGTATTAAGGTGGTGCGCGGTTGTTCGGGCGATGTCGAGAGTGTTGTCAAGGGCTACTTGATGGGATTTATTCTTGATTCGGGTCAGGGCTGTGCTTCGCATGGCGACGACCACGTTTGTCCGCACCATTGATTTGCCGAGCGCACACGGGAACTTTGATTTATGCACGCGGAGCCGGCAAGTGTACCGTTTCTGCGCTTTATAATGGTAAGCATTTACGCATTTTGCGACTTAACAAAAATCTCTCCCTACTTACTTCTTTCCAGTAGTAGGGAGAGATTTTTGTTGTTAATCATCTTTTCTGCCTGTGCTATAACCTAAAATGTCAAGCACTAACCATAGTATAAAGCAAAATGTAAATATTGTTTTGATATTTAAAATTGTATTATGTTCGTTTTCTCTTTATAAATCTGTAATATATCCCCATGTCTCCTTCTTGGTAAACGGTTTTTTAATCAAAACAAACTTGAACCTGATGGTATTACTTGGTCTTGTGCAAAATGAGTTTTGATTCAGATGTAGGTTGTTTCGTTTTGGACCTAACCGTTTATTTCCATCAGTATGTTATCTACAATATATTGATCGCTCATTAATTGCAGTCCTGTTGCAGGATCGGAAAGTAATTGAGACACCTTAGTTGAGTAATATACTTCAAGTGCTCTGTCTGTGTCAATTTGTAAGGTCTTAGCAAGCAAGATAATAATGCTGGTTTGCTTGCGCCAAAGAACATTGTCTCTCATAGTTACTTTAAAGTTATAGATTTGACAAAAGTAACATAACGGTCGATTACAACTTGCTTCAAAATACACATTTGATGATTAATTTTCTTATATTGTAATTGTCCTAATGCTTGTTCGGCTGTGATGATACCTTTCTCGAAGTCCTCTACGGTGTCAATCACATTGTCGTTTGAACCCCACCTTCTACTACATCATACGCTGAGTAAACATCTTTTCCTTTGCGGCAATTGATAACGTACTCTAACCATTCCATATCGTAGTTTTCAAATATCTTGAAGACGATTCCTTCAGCTATTGCCTTTTCTCTGTTAAAGTGGTAAACACTGACTATTCCAGAAGTTTCCTTACTTTTGCGTGTTGCAATAATCGAGGCCCATGCTTCTGCTTGGTTACGAAGTTTGGTTAAATAAAAACCGCGTCCAAAATCTAAATTCTTTCTGCCTGCTTTGGCAAGTGGGGTTTCAACGCAGACGTCTGACCCATGATAAAGTGTCATCATCATTTTGATGTTTGATTTTCCCAATTATGGAGCGTTTCAATAGTGTCGTTTACCACCCACTCAAGACTTTGCGTGTGCAACATTTCGTAGTGTCGATTTAATCGTTGACGGATTAAATCTTGTTCATTCAAGCGACGAAACATTTCACTGGAGGATATTTTTTGCTGTCGCGCGCTTGCTTCAATAACCATCACTGCGAAGTGAAGTTGTTTGTATTTCTTAGAATTGCGATTCATTCTCTAAAAATTCGTTTTGTTATTCTGTGTCCATTTATCGGAGGACGAAATCCTCTATATATTTTAAGTAGGAACTATCAACGCAAAGGTAGTGTTTTTTTCTAATTATTCAAAAAATGAATCGTTAATATTTATTATATGTAGCTAACGATGCGAAAATAAATAGCGTTGTGTTAGAGTTAGCAAACTACAGCGTTGTTCCTTAATTTCTGACTTGGTCATGTACTTCTGTTCACTCCCTTTGTTCTTAATTTCAGCATCTTATATTTTATTAACTCTAACACAACTTAAGAGGGCGCGCCAAAATTCATTTTGACACACCCTCTCTTCGAATGCTTTCGTTTTGTATTTTAGCACACTACGTAGATATACACCACCGCCGCCGGAATAGCGAGCAGGGCTGAGTCGAAGCGGTCGAGCATGCCACCGTGTCCGGGGAGGATGTTGCCGCTGTCCTTGATGCCCACCTGGCGTTTGAGAAGGCTTTCAACGAGGTCGCCCCATGTGCCGAATACGCACACTGTGAGCGCCAAGCCCATCCATTGCCAGAGTTCCATGTACTTGGGTTCGTAAGCATAGATGCCCCACGCTGCTGCAAGACAGAGGATACCACCGCCGATGCTGCCCACCCACGATTTCTTGGGCGAAATGCGGGGGAAGAGTTTGGCGGGGAAGTAGCGGCTCAACAGGCTGCCAACGAGATAGGCTCCCGTGTCGCTCATCCATAGGAAGATGAAGACGGAGAGGGGGAAGATGAAGTCGTAGCGCATGTCGTTTGCAAAACTATCGTAGTGCACACCCAGTACTGCGAGCAAAGCGAAGGGGAGCGCAATATAGACTTGCGACGCAAAGGCATAAGCCCAGTTTTTCAGCGGATTGGGTTCCTGACGATAGAGCTCGCTTACTAATATATATATGAGTGTAAGCAAGTAGGGCACAAAGTTGCTTGCAGGGATTGCTCCAATCATATACCATCCTACAGCAAATACGAGGTAAAAACCTGCTGCCGCACTGATGAGGCGATTCATGTTTGCGCCTGCATGGTTGTTGACGATTGTGCCAAATTCCCAAATCGTCAGCGCCGCCACGATGCTGAACAGCATGACGAGCGACACGGGAGAATAAAGGATGCAGCCGATAAGCACCGCCGCAAAGGTGAGGCCGGTGATGGCGCGGATGATAAAGTTCTTCATTCGATGTTATGGTGTTTGTTCTATAGATTCTACAGCTACTATAGCTTCTATAGTCTCTATAAAATATAATCTATTCTGCGTTTTGCGCATCTTCAGCGGCAGCCTGCTTGCGCTCTTCTTCAATCATTTGCTTCACCGCTTCGAGTTCGTCTGTGCGGTCGGTCACGAAGTCGTCGTTCGTGGGTTCCTGTGCTTCCAGAATTTCGTCCGCACGGCTCTTCCATGGGCGTTTGCCAAAGATGTTTTCAACGTCTTCGGTGAAGATTACTTCCTTGTCGCAGAGGAGTTGTGAGAGTTCTGCGTGCTTCGCTGCATTTTCGGAGAGAATTTGTTTTGCGCGCAGGTATTGTTCGTTGATGAGTTTGCGCACTTCTTCGTCAATCTTCTCAGCTGTGCGTTCAGAATAGGGTTTTGTGAATCCGTATTCCTGGTTGTTGTAGTAGCAGAGGTTGGAGAGCGATTCGCTCATGCCCAGGTATGCCACCATGCCGTAAGCTCGTTTTGTCACAGTTTCCAGGTCGTTGAGTGCTCCCGATGAGATGTTGCCTGTGAAGAGTTCTTCGGCTGCACGTCCACCCAGTGTTGCACAAATTTCGTCCAGCATTTGGTTTTTCGTAGTGATGGTGCGTTCTTCGGGGAGGTACCACGCTGCGCCAAGTGCTTGTCCGCGTGGAACGATTGTCACCTTTACGAGCGGATTGGCATGTTCCAACATCCACGAAACACTGGCGTGGCCTGCTTCGTGAATAGCGATGGTGCGCTTTTCGTTGAGCGTCATTACCTTCGTCTTTTTCTCCAAACCACCGATGATGCGGTCCACAGCGTCGAGGAAGTCCTGCTTGCTCACTACGCTCTTGTTGTGGCGTGCAGCGATGAGCGCTGCTTCGTTGCATACGTTGGCAATGTCGGCACCCGAGAAGCCCGGAGTTTGTCGAGCCAGGAAGTCGATGTCGAGGTTCTCTTCCTTCTTCAGGGGCTTGAGGTGAACGCCGAAGATGGCGATGCGCTCCTGGAGGTCGGGGAGTTCTACGTGGATTTGGCGGTCGAAGCGTCCGGCGCGGAGCAGTGCTTCGTCAAGGATTTCTACGCGGTTGGTTGCCGCAAGGATAATGACGCCCGAGTTGTTGCCAAAGCCGTCCATCTCTGTGAGCAACTGGTTGAGCGTGCTTTCGCGCTCGTCGTTTTGGTTGAAGGCAGGACTCTTGCCGCGTGCCTTACCGATGGCGTCGATTTCGTCGATGAAGATGATGCAGGGAGCCTTAGCCTTGGCTTTAGCAAAAAGGTCGCGCACGCGGCTCGCACCAACGCCGACAAACATTTCTACGAAGTCGCTACCGGCGAGCGAGAAGAAGGGTACGTCGGCTTCGCCGGCTACTGCCTTTGCCAACAATGTTTTACCCGTTCCCGGAGGACCTACGAGCAATGCGCCCTTGGGAATCTTACCGCCAAGTTCAGTATATTTTTGAGGGTTCTTCAGGAAGTCCACAATTTCCTTTACTTCCTGCTTAGGTCCTTCCTGTCCGGCTACGTCTTCAAAGGTCACGTGCTTGCCTGCTGCACCCTTGTCGAAGAGCTGTGCGCGGCTCTTGCCTACGTTGAAGATGCCACCCGCACCGCCACCATTGCCGCCACTCATGCGCTTCATGATGAGGTACCAAAGACCTACGAGGAGGAATATGGGGAGCACACTGCCTACGAGGCTCCAGAAGAAACCATCTTCTTCTTCAAACGAGAGTTTGCCTTTGTAGTCGATATTTTCGAGGTAAGCGTCTACTTTGTCAGGGCTCGGGCAGCGCGTCGTGATGGCGGGATGTTTGCCTGTGCGTTCGGTGTTTGATTGAAACACTTCCTGAATATGTTCGCCCTTGATGACTGCGCTGACGGTTCCGTCGGTTTTGTTTACTACGATGTCGTTGGAGTAGCCCTTCTCGATGTAGGTCTTGAAGTCAGAGTAGCTCACCTCCTTGCTGATGCTCGTCGATGACCCTCCACCCTGATAGAGCATGTATGCCAGTCCGCCAATTACGAGGATGTAAAGCCAGTTCAGGTTGAAGCGAGGCATTTTGGGACCTTCGCCAGCCGGGCGTTGCGGATTAGGGTTGTTGTTGTTCATGTGTTGTTTTCCTGTGTATAAAAAGAGGGTATTTAGCGCTCTGCATTTGCTGCAGGCGCTTTCATTATTCGTTGCGCAACTTCAACTTTGGTGTGTGTTGCAGTTTTACCGGCTTGCTATTGCTGCCGCTTAGTCGAGGTCGGGGATTTCGGTGATTTCAGCGTCAGCCCAGATGTTTTCGATGTCGTAGTGCTCGCGCGCATCGGGTACGAGTACGTGCACCATCACCGTTCCATAGTCGGCAGCCACCCAGAGCGAGTTGTTGCGACCTGCAATGGCAGAGGGCTTTTCGCCAGCTTGCTTGCGTGCGAATTCTTCAATCGAGTCGATGATAGCATCTACTTGCTGTGGTGTGTTGCCACTGCAAACAACGAAATATTGAGCGGGTGCAGCATTGAATTTGCGGAGGTCGCAAATTGTAATGTCGTGTCCCTTCTTTTCTTGAATACCTTCGATAATAGCGTCAACTAATTTGGGAAAAGTTTTAGTCATGTGTTGATATAGATATAATAAATGAATTTTACTTTTTTTTGAGATGCAAATTTACGAGTTTTTTTGCGTATGGTGGAATTGCATGTCCTTAAAAGGTGGTCTTTTTATGAAATTTTTAGACAGAAATCCAATTAAATCTGTCAATCGCAATAAAATTGTAAACTAAGCCTCCCTCAAAATCATATTAAATCCTTACTTTTGCATCGTTTCTTAATTCAAATATTATACTACTCAACTTTCGCAAGCTTCAGCTGAGTCAGGGGTTGAGGTTGTTAGGTCGCTACGCTTAAAGGTCTTGAGGACTATCCAGATTATTAATATTAAAATAGTAGACGAGTTATTAGGTACGAGCGAGGGGAAAGGAGAAAGGAGAAAGGAGAAAGGAGACTGGGTAGCTGATGAGCGTAAGCGAATAAAGGAGAGACCATCCGGATTGGTTACCTTAAAACCTCACAAGCGAAGCGACCTCATAACCTTATAACCTTAAAATAGTAGACAAGATGGTTAGAGTCGAACGCTTGTTTGCACGCTGGTATGCATTCCGCACGGCAACCTCAAGACCTCATAACCTTATAACCTAACAAGTTGAGCACTTGCGAAACTTGAATTAAATAATTATTTATATGGAAGAATACTATTACATCATGCCCGACAATAAGCGAGGCGGTCCGGTGTTGCCCGAACGATTTGCTGAAAAAGGCATTACAGTCGATACGCTTGTGTGGAAGCAAGGAATGGACGATTGGACACCCGCCGGTAAAATCGAAGAACTGAAACCCTACGTGATGCCTTCTGTGGGTAGTGCGGAGGACAAGTATGAGCAGGCGCTTTCGTCCAAGCCTAATCGTACCCACACAATGTACTTCAATGGCAATGCCCTTCCTAAGCCTGACAATAATATGTTGGGAGCCGTGCTTTCAACTATCTGCTGTTGTGTCCCCTTGGGTATTGTAGCCATCATTAAGGCTTCAAAGGTCAATACGCTTTATTACAGCGGTCAGTACGAGGAAGCCGTGTTGATGGCAGACAGTGCGCGTAAGTGGTCCATCTGGGCATTGGTTGCGGGTGTTGTGGTTAGTATCATTAATACGATGTTGCAACTTTTCTTATCAGGTTCAATGGCAGCTTCTGAGGTGTCCTCAATTTATGGCATATAGAAAAAAGTCGGTAGTTTGGAGCATTCTTATTGGCGTAGTTTTGATTGGTTGTATCGCCTTGTTTTATAGCGTTGACCCGTCCGATGCGGTGTGGATGCCCAAGTGCGTGATGAAGCAACTCACAGGGTGGGATTGTCCTGGTTGTGGTTTTCAGCGCAGTTTGCATGCCTTCCTGCATGGAGAATTCCGTGAGGCGCTCCGCTACAACTACTTTTTCATTGTGTCCATGCCCTTTCTTGTTGCATTGGCTATAGGCAGATGGTGCTTGCGAGGAACGGCGCGCCTGCGTTGGGTAAGATATGTCGAACATCGTTATGTGGTGTATGCCTATATCGCAATGTTCTTCTTGTGGTGGTGGGTGCGCAATTTGTAGGTTTAATTTAAGGTTAAAGGTCGCTTCGCTTGTGAGGTTTTAAGGTTATGAGGTTTCCTTGCGGAATGCATGCATGCAAGCGTTCAAGGCTAACCATCTCGTCTACTATTTTAAGGTTATAAGGTTATGAGGTCGCTTCGCTTGTGAGGTTTTAAGGCAACCAATCCGGATGGTCTCTCCTTTATTCGCTTACGCTCATCAGCTTCGCAGTCTCCTTTCTCCTTTCTCCTTTTTCATCGCTCGTTTACTATCTACGAAATTTTGCAAAATTTCGTAGATACAATTTTTAACATCCCTTAACACTGCTCAAAAAGTAAAAAAGTTTAAAACTTTAACTTCTGTTAAGAAAAACTTACGTTGTTTAACAAATTTTTTCGAAAAACATCGCAATTTTTTCCTTCTTAAAAAGAAAAAAGTTTTTCTTAAAAGGAAAAAATTCCTACTTAAAAGGAAGAAAATCCTTCTTCAAAGGAAGTTTTCAGGCGAAAGGTCATAAAAAAAGAGGACCTGCAAGGCCCTCCTTTTCGTTTATGCAAATATACAACATAAATTTGCGATTTCCAAATCTGCATTTCGCGCTACTTTTACAAAAGTTAACAGTTTTGCACCCTCTTTTGCTATTTCTAATATTACAAAAAAGGCGGTTTTTGCAACCCCGATTTTGGGCGCAAAAATCGAAATGCACGAAAAATATCAAGGCAGGATTTCGGATAATGTATATTACGACCTTTCGGTAGAGATGTGTTGAGTAAGGTTATGAGATTATAAGGTGAGGTTGTGAGGTTATAAGGTTCTAAGGTTTTAAGGCTATCCAGCAAATTAGAGTACAGAGAAAAACTGCTGTGCGAAATGCAAACCAGCGTGCAAACAAACAGTTCAGCGTGCATGCAAGCGTTTGAGGCTAACCATCTCGTTTATTCGCTTACGCTCATCACCTTTGCAGTTCCTCATACCTTAAAACTCGTTTACTAATAAAGTACAGAGTACTACTACTATCCGGATGGTGCGAGCAAAACTCGCGAAAGTCTGTGTAAGAGAACTGTGTGAGAATAAACAAAGTAGTTTTTTTATTGCAGGAATACTCAATGTGAGGAGATGTCCCAGTGTGACGTTTCTACGCAGAGTGTAGCGTGCAAGCAAGTGTTCATGTCTGCACAGTCCAGGATGTCACTCAAGCATCGCAAGTGCTCAACTTGTTAGGTCTTTAGGTTGCCGTTCGGATGGCAATCTCACTCTTATATAAACGACCAACATTCTTATATGAATTTCTAAACAAGCGATGGGACTGAATTGCTGATGAGCGCAGGGAATAAACCATCCTGATGCTTAATCTCTTAACCTCCCGACTTTATAACGAACCGCAGGTTCCCCATAACCTCTTAACCTCTTAACGAACCACAGGTTTCTCATAACCTCTTAACCTCTTAACGAACCGTAGGTTCCTCATAACTTCTTAACCTCTGAACGAACCGCAGGTTCCTCATAACTTCTTATCCTCCTAACGAACCGCAGGTTCTTCTTAACTTCTTAACCTCCTAACGAACCGCAGGTTCCTCATAACCTCTTAACCTCTTAACGAACCGTAGGTTCCTCATAACTTCTTATCCTCTTAACGAACCGCAGGTTTCTCATAACCTCTTAACCTCTTAACGAACCGCAGGTTCCTCTTCACCTCTTAACTTCAAAAACAATTTCTATATGATGAAAACAAACTTCAAAACAACTTCGGCATGTCTGCTGCTTGCTATGTTAGCAGCATGCGGTGAGGATGCTGCGATGGATACATCTTTTGCTCCCGGCAATAGTGCGACGTTGGAGCATATCAGTATTACGGGGGCTGACTTCGTAATGGACGGCAATGCGCGCTCTACGGTTGAAATTAGCGATGCCGGTGTGCAGTTCCTTTGGAGTGCTAACGACACGGTGGGTATTTTCCCCAACACTGGCGACCAGGTTTCGTTTGCTATGGACGAAGGCATCGGTATGCAGACGGCAACCTTCGATGGAGGCGGTTGGGCACTGAAGCATTCCGCCACGTATTCAGCGTATTATCCCTACAATTTCTATAACCGTAATTTGACAAAGATTCCTGTCGCTTATGCCGGACAGGCGCAAACGGGCAATGCCTCTACAGCCCATATTGGGGCTTATGACTATATGGTTGCCAGCGTTGCAACTCCCGAAAATGGCGCTGTGGCTTTCGATATGCAACACATGGGGTGCCTCGTGATGCTCCAAACGAATCTCGACGAAGCAAAGACGCTTACGGCAGCAGAAGTGAAGGCGCAGGGCGAAGTGTTCGCAACAGCCGGAACGATGGATTTGACTGCTGCAAATCCTGCTATCACTGCCACCGCATTTTCCGAAACGCTTACGATTGCGCTTGCCGATTTCCAGGTAGCGAAGGACGAAACCGCGACCATCTATTTTATGATGGCGCCCACAAATCTCTCTGGCGAAACGCTCGAAATCACTCTCTCGGACGAGACCGATGCATATATTAAGTACGAGGTTGCTGGCAAGGACTTCGTTGCTGGTAAGGCGTATGCTTATCAGTTGTCAGAAGGCGAAAAACTCGGAACGCTCCCTGAGTATGCCGTTGACCTTGGCTTGCCCAGCGGAACACTGTGGGCAGACCGCAATGTGGGGGCCGATGCGCCCGAATCATTTGGCGATTTCTTTGCTTGGGGCGAAACCGAACCGAAGGAAACCTATAGTTGGGCAACGTATCTGCTGTGCAATGGTTCAGCGAGCACGCTGACCAAGTATTGCAATCATAGCAGTAGTGGCATCGTTGACGGAAAAACGATGCTCGACCTCGAGGACGATGCAGCCTACGTTAAGATGGGCAAGGATTGGCGCATGCCGACTTCAGCCGAACAGCAAGAGTTGATGACGAAATGCACCCGTGAGTGGACCACGCAGAATGGCGTGCAAGGTTACAAACTGACCGGTCCCAATAACAACAGCATCTTCCTCCCAGCGGCTGGCTACTGTGCCAACAAACTCCACCTCAATACAGGTCCTTGGGGGTATTACAGGTCGAGTACACTATTCTCAAACTCCTCTACCCACGCAAACATACTTTATTTTGAAAACGGCAGTTACAACTGCGGTAACCGTTATTTCCGATTCAATGGTTATTCGGTGCGCGCAGTGGTGCGTTAAAAAAATGTAGATAGTAGATGAGCCAAGAGTATAAAGGAGAAATAACCTTGCGGAGATTGAGTTACTGATGAGCGTAAGCAAATAAACAAGAAGGTTTGGCTCGACCGCTTGCTTGCACGCTGGCATGCATTCCGCAAGGAAACCTCATAACCTTAAAACCTTAAACCCTCAAAACCTTACCTCACTTTATGAAAATATATTCTTCAGAAAAAATATATTATCAGTCTCCGGAAGTACGCGTAGTACAACTCGATTTGCAGACTGTTTTGGCTTCAAGCGGTAATCCTACCATTACGAATCCCCCAATGCAATGGGACACGCAGAAAAAGAATTTCCCGTGGGAGGAAACAGAATGACTCTCTAAAGGAATAAATAGATTTGCGAGCCTCAAGGTTGAACATCAACTTTGGGGCTCGCTTTGCTTTGTATGTTTTTTTTCGCTACGAAAGTCTTAAAAAGCTTTTTACTCAAAATTATTTTTCGGCTTTTTCGTATATCAAATTCCCTTTAATTAAATAAATGTGTAAATTTGCAAAGGCAAGCGACATGTTCAAATGTAAAGACATTTGTCTCGACATTGCGACATGAGTGTTTGCGCAATCGTTCCGCGCCGAAAGTTTTCTTCGCATGAGGAAAACGGGTGGGTGGGACATGACATATAAAAAAGGCGTTTACTACGCTTTGGTTTTGACGTTATGAAATCGTAGGAAAATTTCAAAATTGTCTGTCAAAAACAAAGCAACGTGAATGCCCCTTGGTGTGTTATATACATACCCTAACTGTGCCGTACAGCCCTTGGTGTATCCGTATGCCAAGAAGCGTAGGGTGCGCGTTGGGTGTATCGTAACATATCGGCGTGGGGCTTTCGGCGTTGCTCGTTTCGACAGACAGGGCAATTCCTACGAGCCTCATAACGTGAAGCGAGCGACAGTATCCGGGCTTCACGTCTTTTTTTGTGTCTAAACGAAAACCAATATGTTATTGCGGTGATTGTAGCCCATGCCGTGTTTTATTTTATGGGATACAAATGGCTGCTTCCGAAGAACAGAAATCTCAAATTAAATCCAAGGAACGCGTGGCGGAGCGCGGCGAAGTGTTTACCGCTGAAAGAGAGGTGAATGCGATGTGCGACCTTGTGGCAGATGAATGTTTGCGCCCTGATTCGCGATTCCTCGAACCGGCTTGTGGCGACGGAAATTTCTTGTCCGTCATTCTTCAACGCAAACTTTCGGAACTCAAGCGCAAGTATCGTAAAAGTCCGCGCGACTTTGAGAAATTTTCCATCGTGGCGCTTGGGAGTCTTTACGGTGTGGACATTATGAACGATAATGTTCTGGTTTGTCGTGAGCGTTTGTTTGGTATTTGGGATGCGGCGTACGTGGAAGTCTGCAAGGGCGACGCTTCGGACGACGTGCGAGAGGCTGCGCAGTTTATCATCGGGTGTAACATCATCAACGGCAATGCGCTGACGCTGATGTGCGTGGACGAGGAAGGCAAGGACACTACGGCGCCCATCGTATTTTCGGAGTGGACGCTCATCGGTGCCACGCAGATGCAGCGGTCGGATTATACCATGTCGGACCTCCTGCTCTACAACGAGGAAGGAAATCTCTTTTCTGCGCTTGCTGAAGATGAAAAGGAGGAGGGCGGCATCTTCCTCCGCCGATATATTACGCATTATAAAAAGGTACAAGATTATGGAAAGCAGTAACAATTTATTTAACAGCGTCTATAATCCCGACGTATTGTCGTGCATTGCAAATTTGAGCAACGACGAAGTGTTCACTCCGCCCGAGTTGGCAAACCGCATTATTGATATGCTGCCACAGGAGTTGTTTGAAAATCCCGACACCACGTTTCTCGACCCTTGTTGCAAGAGCGGTGTGTTTCTGCGCGAGATTGCGAAGCGACTGATTAAGGGGTTGGAGCGCCAGATGCCCGACCTCGAACAGCGCATTGCGCACATCTTTTCGAAGCAGCTTTACGGTATTGCTATTACGGAACTCACGAGTTTGCTCGCGCGCCGCAGCGTGTATTGCAGCAAGTTCCCCAGCAGTCCCTTCTCCGCCTATCAGTTTCCGGAAGACAAACCACAGGGCAACATCATCTACCAGCGCATTCAGCACACGTGGCAGAACGGCAAGTGCATTCACTGCGGTGCTTCGCAGAGCGAGTACGACCGCGACCAAGAACTCGAAACTTATGCTTACCAGTTTATTCACAACCTTGACGTTAAAAAACTATTCAATATGAAGTTCGATGTGATTATTGGCAATCCGCCGTATCAGTTGAGTGATGGAGGTGGAACTGGGTCAAGTGCAATGCCTATTTATCATAAATTTATTCAGCAGGCAAAAAAACTTAGACCAAGTTACCTTACAATGATTATTCCTTCAAGATGGTTTACAGGAGGGAAAGGATTAGATGATTTTCGAGATGAAATGCTTCATGATGAACATATCAGAGAAATACATGATTTTGGAAATGCTAATGATTGTTTTCCAGGAGTCGCAATTGAAGGTGGTGTTTGTTATTTCTTATGGGATAGAGATAATAAAGGATTATGCAAAGTGTATTCTCATTCTCAAAATAAAATTACAGCAGTTTCTGAACGTCCGCTTTTGGAGAAGGGAGCAGATGTGTTTATTCGATATAATGAGGTAATTTCTATCATTCGAAAGGTTGCATCTTTTAATGAACAAAGTTTCTCTTCAATTGTAAGTCCAAGAAATCCTTATTATTTTAGAAATTTATTCGAAGAGAGTAAAAATTCTATTAATACGTGCAAGGTCTTTGGTGTGGAAAGTGGAAAACGTATATATAAAAATATAGATATATCGTATATTGAAAGAAATAAAGAAGAACTTAACAAATACAAGATTTTTATTTCTAAGGCTGATGGAGCCGCTGGTTAAATAGGATATCCAGTTCCTGCAAGAATATTAGGTAAATCAGAAATAGCAGGTATTAATACAGCTTGTACTGAAACATTTTTACGAATAGGTCCATTTGAGACAGAACAACAATGTAAGAATGTAAAATCATATATAGAAACGAAATTCTTTAGATGTCTCGTTGGTGCAAGAAAGAATAAGAATATGACTCAAAGCACGTATTCTTTCGTCCCTCTCCAGGACTTCTCCAAACCTTGGACAGATGAAGAACTCTACGCCAAATACGGTTTGACCGAAGAAGAAATTGCGTTTATTGAATCAATGATTCGCCCGATGGAATAATGTCCAACGTAGAGACGTCCCATTGGGGCGTCTCTCTATATCCAGGCGTCTCCTTACATTCCCAGCGTCTCCCTAATTCCCGCATTATCCCCAAAATATGTATTTGATTTTTAGACGCCCACTGCGTCGTATCTACGTCAATAAATTATAATTAAAGAAAATAATCTTATGCGCTCTTTGACTTGAATGATTTAATAGGTATCTTCGCAAAAGATAATCAATTAACATAATGGAGAAATTCAAGGATAAATATAGGATCCCTTCTGCCCGTTTCTACCCACATAGTTATAATGAAGGTACATTCTTTATAACGATTTGTACTCATGAACGTAAACACTATTTTGGCAACATTGTAGATAAAGAAATGCATTTGTCAAAATTGGGTAGATATGTTGATAGTTGCATTTCTCAGATTCCTATTGTTAATGAGAATGTAATATTGCACTCGTTTGTTGTGATGCCTAACCATATCCATTTGGTGCTTTCTGTATTTAGAAACGTAGAGACATTACAGTATGGTGTCTTAAAACAATGTGGCAACCAGGGAAACGAACCACAATCGTTGAAGACTTTACCTCAATCATTGGAGACGCCCCACTGGGACGTCTCTACGCAAATGAAATAGACAGCCAACTCTTGTGGAAGGTTGTCGCATATAATTTCTCAAATGAAAGGTGTCGTTACGAAGTATGCAAAGAACGCACATATTTCATTTGCTTGGCAAACCCGTTTTCATGACCACGTTATTAGAGATAGTGGTGAGTTTGATGGAATTATGAATTATGTCATAACCAATATTGAAACTTGGGAAAATGATTGTTTTTGCATAGAACATACGTAATTATTCAAGTTAATCTGCGCCATAATAAACGTGATATATGGTACAGAATAATTATTTTCCGCAACGCCCTAAAATTACGCCAACGATTTATGCTTATAGGTTAGTGGGGGTAGATACACACAAGGGTTTCTTAAAGGTGGGTTATACCGACCGTACCGCCAAAGAACGCATCGAAGAACAGTTGCACACGAGCAAGGTGCAATATGAAATCGTGCTGGTGGAGTCTGCCATGGCGAATGATGGTTCGTGCTTCACGGACAAGGATGTGCACAAAGTTTTGGAGCGCAAGGGTTGCCAACGCCTGAATCCGCTGGACAAGACGGACGAATGGTTCCGCTGCTCTGTGACAGACGTGATGGCGGCGATACTTGCGCTGCGAACGGGGACGGATAATGTGGAGCAACGCACGCAGAATTTCACGATGCGACCGGAGCAGTTTCGCGCCGTGGAGCAGACAAGAACGTATTTCGAGCAGGCGCAGAGGGAAGAACCCAACCGTATTCCGAAATTCCTGTGGAACGCCAAGATGCGCTTCGGCAAGACCTTTGCCTCGTATCAGTTGGCAAAGAAGATGCAACTTTCGCGCATACTGATTCTGACGTTCAAACCTGCTGTAGAGTCGGCATGGCGCGAGGACCTCATGACGCATATGGACTTTGAGGGGTGGCAATACATCTCCAACAAAGATGCGCGCAATAACAACCTGAACATCGACGAAGAGTTTCGACGTGCGGACAAGTCGCGTCCCATCGTGGTGTTTGGTTCGTTCCAGGACCTCTTAGGCACGAACGATAGTGGCGGCATCAAGACGAAGAACGAGTTTATCCATGCCACGAACTGGGACTTGGTGATTTTCGACGAGTACCACTTCGGGGCTTGGAGGGAGCGCGCTAAGGAACTCTTTGAGAAGGAGGACGAGGAAAGTGAGGTGGACTTCGATGCCGAAAAGTATAAGAAGGACGAGGCAAACAATGCGATTAACGAATCGTGGTTGCCCATCTCCACGCGTTTTTACCTCTTCCTTTCGGGTACGCCCTTCCGTGCCATCAACACGGGTGAGTTTATCGAGGAGCAGATTTTCAACTGGACTTACTCTGACGAACAGCGCGCCAAGGCGGAGTGGAAGGGTGCGGGCAATCCTTATCTTTCGTTGCCGCGCATGGTGATGCTCACCTATCGTATGCCCGACGAAATTCAGGAGGTGGCAAAACAGGGCGAGTTTGACGAATTCGACCTCAACCTGTTCTTCGCCGCAGAGGGTAGGGGTGATGAAGCGCGCTTTAAGTATGAGAACGAAGTGCAGAAGTGGCTCGACCTCATCCGCGGTGGCTATCTCCCTGCCAGCATTGACGACCTGAAATTGGGACAGGACAAGCGTCCGCCCATGCCCTTTAGCGATACGCGATTGTTGAATGTCCTTTCTCACACATTGTGGTTTCTGCCCAATGTGGCGTCGTGCTTTGCCATGGCGAACTTGTTGAAGCAACGGCAGAATAAGTTTTACCACGATTACAATGTGGTAGTGTGTGCCGGAACGGGGGCGGGAATCGGTTTGGATGCCCTACACCCCGTGCAAGCCAATATGGGCGATCCGTTGGCAACGAAGACCATTACGCTGACTTGTGGAAAACTTACGACGGGCGTGACCGTGAAACCCTGGACGGGCATCTTTATGCTGCGCAACTTGAAGAGTCCGGAGACTTACTTTCAAGCGGCATTCCGCGTGCAGAGTCCGTGGGAGGTGAAGAATGAGGAGGGAGCTCGCACAATTATGAAGGACGAGTGCTACGTGTTTGACTTTGCGCTCGACCGTGCTTTGCGCCAGATTTCCGATTATAGTTGTCGCCTTGACATCAACGAGAGCAATCCCGAGGCGAAGGTGGGTGAGTTCATCAAGTTTCTGCCCGTCCTTGCTTACGATGGCAGCAGCATGAAGGAGGTAGATGCGCAGGACATTCTCGACATCGCTCTGGCAGGAACATCGGCTACGTTGCTCGCCAAGCAATGGGAGTCGGCACTGCTTGTCAATGTGGACAACGACACACTGAAGCGCTTGCTCGACAGTCCCGAAGCCATGAAGGCACTGATGAGCATTGAGGGATTCCGTAACCTGAACAACGACCTGACGACCATTATCAACAAGTCGGAGGCGGTGAAGAAAGCCAAGAAGGAAAACCCCGACCCGTCGCCCAAGGAGAAGAAGGAAATCTCTGCGGAGGAGAAGGAGATGAAGAGCAAGCGCAAGCAGATTCAGGAGAAACTCATCAAGTTTGCCACGCGCATTCCCGTCTTCATGTACCTCACTGACTATCGCGAACGCTGTTTGAAGGATGTCATCACGCAGTTGGAACCCGGACTGTTTAAGAAAGTGACGGGTTTGAGCGTGGAGGATTTCAACATGCTTTGCTCGCTCGGAGTGTTTAACGCACCGCTGATGAACGATGCCATCTTCAAGTTCAAGCGCTATGAAGATGCTAGCCTCACGTACACCGGTCTCGACAAGCATGCCGACGACGAAGTGGGCGGTTGGGATACGACGATTCGCAAGGCGGAGTATGAACGACTGTTCTACAATCAGCAGGCGTCGATGACGGAAGTGGATGCCGGGGTGTATGCAAATCCGATAAAGCAGGCAGCGAAGCATGAAGAAACCTTTGTGGATAAGAAGACTGCCACGGTAGTGAAGATGGATTCTGTTGGTAGAACGAAGACTTCTCCTGTTGGCATCGCTGCAGAAACGCCTGCGCAGTGGGGCACGACACCTGCAAAGAAAGGCGGAGCAGCAATTCCGTCCTCACCTCTTTCATCTTCCGCAGCGTCTGCAACTTTAGCTCCAACTTTAGCGTCAGCAACTTTATCTGCGTCAACTGCACCTTCGGTTCCGCTCGATACGGAAGAATTGTTGCAGAAACTGGAAACCTTGAGCATAGGCAGCGAGGTGTTGCACAAGAAATTTGGTATCGGAAAAGTAGAGCGCATGGACAAAAGCGCAAAATACGTGTTCGTCAAGTTCGGCATTGGCGAAAAGAAATTCATCTTCCCCGACGCCTTCCTGAGCGGTTATTTAATTTTGCCGTAACTCACACTTACATCGTGTGAAGCAAAAAAATCCGCAATGCAGTCGGTCGCGACTTGCA
>JAZQXH010000013.1:0-17449 GCA_045632745.1 Alloprevotella sp. | reverse complement strand
AAGGTTGTACTTGTGGAAACGGTCGAATATCTGGTGGTCGGTGAAGTAGGCGAGTTTGTGTTGGTTGTCGATGAAGCCTTCGTGGAGTGTGTGGTGAATAGGGGTGAAGACTACATTCTCGCCTTTCTCTTCAAGAATGGCGTTGAGGCGTTCAATCTGCTTGTCGCTGTCGGCGAGGATGTGGAGTTTGTAGCCATCCGCCGAGAGTTGTTTGAGCGTAGAGCTGAGCAGGTCGAAATTCTTGTGAAACAGCGGTTGCGGACTGATGCTGAATTGCACGACGGCATCGGGTGGGGAAGTGGGGCGCTTGCCAAAGTCAATGCGTTTAAGTCCGCTCACGCCGCGTAGAAAGGTGATACCTTTCGAGAGAATCTGCTCGCTTGCCAGTTGTTTGCGTATGCTTTCGGCTTCCAGTTCGGAAGTGGCTTCGCGCTCAATGATGGCTTGCGTAGAGAATCCTTCGTCGTAGATAGCATCCATGCGTTCGCTGATGAACATGAGGTCTTTGCATACAAGGCAGGTGTCGGCAGGAAGTACGTCGGTGAAAGGCACGAGTCCGCTGCGCTCCGTTTCGGGCACGATGTTGACGCTCTTCTTCAGTTCCTTGGAAAGCTGTGTTTGGATTTCGAAGGTGCGGATGGAGCTGATTTCATCGCCGAAGAAGTCAAGGCGGTAGGGGTGTTCGCCTGCAAAGGAGTAAACGTCGAGGATGCTTCCGCGAAGCGCATATTCGCCCGGTTCGTAAACGTAGTCGCGACGCTTGAATCCTAATTCCCGGAGTCGGTTGGAGAGTAAGGTGACATCGTGTTCCTCGCCAACGGAGAGCACTATCGTTTTGCTCTGAAGCGACTCGCTCGACTCTATGCGCTGAGCGATGGCTGCGGGGTGGGTGACGACGAAAAGTGGTGCGTCTTCGTTACGGTTGGATAGGAGGCTCAACACTTCGGTGCGCAGAATCTCGTTGGCAGCGTCGCGCTGTCCGTATTTCACCGCACGGCGGAAACTCGAAGGATAGAATTTCACGACTTCCTCGCCCAGCATCTGCATCAGGTCGTGGTAGAAATAGCCCGCTTCTTCCTCGTCGTTCATCACTACTAAGTACACACGCTTTTGTCCCGCCTGCATTGCAGCTGCTGCAATGCAAACAGGGGAGGAGGAGGCTTGCATTCCTTCGCAGAAAATGCTGTGGGTGGGGTCCTCCATGAGGCGTGTGAGTGCCTTTATTTGTGGGTGTTGTTGGAATTGTGGGAGAATGGCGCTAAGTTGCATGGTGGGCGTAGGTTGTCTTCAGTTGTTGTGTGGCGTAAAGGTGGCGACAATGAATTTTCGCAGACCTTTTATTGTGGTGAGTACTTGGGAACTCACCTATTAAGGAAGTCGCTTGATGATGGAGTCGGTTTGTTCGGCTGAAATCTTGTACTCCTTTATAAATATATTGCGGCAAATGCCGAAACCATTGTTTGCAATCTGTGCTTTGCCCAGTTCGTAAGCCTTTGCCAGCAATGTAATCTTGTCAATGTTTGCAGAAGTGCTGAGGTAGGCAAGTTGCATGCGGGCTTCGGGGATGATGGCATTGCTTTTCAGCGGATGGTGTCCATTGAGTTCTGCGCAAATGGCTTGCAGGCGAGGGAGCACTGCGGCATCGACCTGGCGATTCGTGAGCATGTCGGCGCGCAACCATACGTTGTTGATTTGTGGGAAGTGAACGTCTTCGCGCTTGAGTCCGGCTGCTTTTAACTCGTGCAGGCAGTAAGTTTCAGCTCCGCTGTGGCGTGAGATGGCAATGGTGAGATTGCTCAAATCGCGGACCCTCTTGGCTTTGATTTCTTTCGAGGCAACGAGCGAGTAGTGCGTGTCGATATTCAGTTGTGAAGCGAGTGCGTATCCTTTGCTGGTGTAGTCGGCAAAGCGTGTGCGGTCCATCATGCAGACGTCGGCAGCGTTGTTGAACAATGCAGTGTCGCAGTCGAATTGTGCGGTGTAGGGCAGAATCTTAACTGTGATACCCAATGAATCGAAGATGCCAGCCTGCTGGGCGTAGTAAACGGGGAGCGCTTCGAGCGTGGGGAGCACAGCGATGCGCAGGTCGTAGGTTGTAGTGTCGGTTGCTTCGCCTGTAGTTTCGGCGGCATTGTCTGTGTTCGTCGAACTGCATGCGCTGCCGAGGAAACCTGCCAATGAAAGCAGCGCAGCGATGAGCACGCTGATGTATCTTGCTTTCTTCATAGTCTTGAAAAATAAACGAGGGGCAAGTGTTACCACCAGCCCCTCCGTTGTATTAAATAGTTGTTAAGGTGTTATCCTGATTAACTTTGGATTAACCCTTGATAGCTGCGATACCGGGGAGAATCTTGCCTTCGATAGCTTCGAGGAGTGCACCACCACCAGTAGAGATGTAAGAAACCTTGTCAGCCATGCCGAACTTGTTGATACAAGCTACAGAGTCGCCACCACCGATGAGTGAGAATGCACCATTAGCAGTAGCTTCAGCGATTGCTTCAGCGATTGCCTTAGAACCAGCAGCGAAGTTGTCCATTTCGAATACACCAGCAGGACCGTTCCAGAGGATAGTCTTAGCAGGAACGATAGCTGCAGCAAATGCCTTGCGAGCTTCGGGACCTGCATCGAGACCTTCCCAACCAGCGGGGATTTCCTTCACTGAGATCACCTGAGTGTTGCAGTCGTTCTTGAAGTCGTCACCTGCGATACAGTCGTCAGCGAGTACGAGGTTTACACCCTTTGCCTTAGCCTGTTCAATGATTGAGAGTGCGAGTTCGAGCTTGTCGTTTTCGCAGATAGAGTTACCTACTTCACCGCCCATAGCCTTTGAGAATGTATAAGTCATACCACCGCAGAGGATGAGGTTGTCCACCTTGTCCATAAGGTTTTCGATGATACCGATCTTAGAAGAAACCTTAGAACCACCCATGATTGCTGTGAAGGGGCGCTTGATGTTAGAGAGGATGTTGTCAACAGCGGTAACTTCCTTTTCCATCAAGTAACCGAGCATCTTGTGGTCAGCGTCGAAGCTGTCAGCGATAACAGCTGTAGAAGCGTGCTTGCGGTGAGCTGTACCGAATGCGTCGTTTACGTAGATGTCAGCGTAAGAAGCGAGCGTCTTAGCAAATTCAGCCTGCTTGCCCTTCATTTCTTCCTTAGCCTGCTTGTAAGCGGGGTCTTCCTTGTCGATGCCAACGGGCTTACCTTCTTCTTCAGCGTAGAAGCGGAGGTTTTCGAGGAGGAGAACATCGCCGGGCTGGAGTGCAGCAGCTGCTTCCTGAGCCTTAGCGCAGTCGGGAGCGAACTGAACCTTTACGCCGAGCTTTTCAGAAACAGCGTCAACAATCTGAGAGAGCGAGAACTTAGCATTCACCTTGCCCTTGGGCTTGCCCATGTGGCTCATGATGATGAGTGAACCGCCTTCAGCGAGCACCTTCTTCAATGTGGGGAGCGCACCGCGGATACGAGTGTCGTCAGTGATGTTACCGTTTTCGTCGAGGGGTACGTTGAAGTCTACACGTACAATTACCTTCTTACCCTTGAAATCACAAGTGTCGATTGTCATAGTTTTATAGAATTAAAAGTTGAATGATTTATTTTTTTTGTTTTGGCAGATTTAAACAATGCAATTATTCTAACCAAACATGAGTTACAATATATATAGAGTATGCACGTCTTAAATCGCAGCGAAGTTACTGAATATTTTTTAGATAAGCAAAAGTTCATTCGTTTTTTAGAGCAATGAGGAATATATCTGAGCTGGCTGAACATTTTTTTTGCTGTTTAGTTGATAAAATTGGGCGGCAAACTTATCGCTTTGTGCAAAATAGTGTAACTTTGAACACGCAAAAATATAGACTTTGATTATGATTTTACTCAACTCGCATTTACCGCAATGGCTCACAACGTGGAATTTCCAGTCAGACGATATGCCCATTGAGCAACGCATTTTGTTAATTACTCTTATCTTGTTGGTGTCGTTTGGTTTAGACCTTTTGTGTAAGCGTATTCTCACTCCGCTTGTGCGAAAAATAACAACGACCACGCAAACAAAGTGGGACGACCATTTGCTGAACGATGCTGTACTTTCGAATGCTTGCCATTTGATACCCCCCGTAGTAATCTACGCGATGCTCGAAGCGTTTTTTTCGCGTGAGTTGTTTATGATGGACTTTATCTTTAAAGTTTGTTGGATTTATATTGTCGTGGTGTCCATCCGCCTTATCTTTTCGGTCTTAAATTCTGTATATTTGGTGTCGAACGAACATCAGGATTACAAGCATCGTTCGCTCAAGGGATTTTATCAGATGCTGAAGATAGTGGTGGTATGTTTGGGCGTGATAGTTATTATTAGCGAGATTATCGGTAAGAGTCCTGTTGTGATTCTTACGGGGCTCGGTGCTGGTACGGCAATCCTGATGCTCGTGTTTCAAGACTCCATCAAGGGGCTTGTTGCAGGAATCCAACTCACTGCTAACGACATGCTTCGCCCTGGCGACTGGATTACGGTGCCGAAGTATGGTGCAGATGGTGATGTGATGGAGGTGACGCTCACTACAGTGAAAGTGCGCAACTGGGATAAGACCATTACCACCGTTCCGCCCTATGCTCTTGTGAACGATTCCTTCCAGAACTGGCGCAGTATGTTCGAAATAGGCGGGCGCCGTGTGAAGCGTTCTATCAATATAGATATGAGCAGTGTGCGCTTCTTGACTGCTCAAGAGTGGAAACAATTCTCTAACGAACCCTGGATGGAAGGGTATGAACGCACAGAGGGAGAGGAGGTGAACCTTTCGCTCTATCGCCAATATATCACTTATTATTTGAAGCATCATCCCAAGGTGCATCAAGGAATGCTCATCCTCGTGCGCCAACTCCAACCCACAGCACAGGGGCTTCCAATCGAACTCTACTTCTTCTCCGCTGACACGGCTTGGGTTCGCTACGAAGGTCTTCAAGCCGAAGTGTTCGACCACGTGCTCGCCGTGACCCACCGTTTCGGACTTTCCGTATTCCAAAGTCCTTCGGGCATGGATTTGCAGCAGCATTTGCGCGGGTAATGAAGTCTTGATATATACGTAAAAACTACTTAGTTCTGTACCAACAGTTCTAAGTAGTTTTTTTATGAAGTTGACAGCAAGAACGTATCAGCGTCTCTTAAATATTTGACTTATCCCTTTAGCCCCCAATATCGCAAGTCCGCAATACTGGAAAAGTTTTGCCAACCCAAAACAAAGAGTCCACAACGCGGCTTTCCACTCTGCGCTGATGGGCAGGGCTAATTGTGCGAACGAGATGATGTAAAAGGGAATGCAACCGGCGGTGATAACCACGCCCACCCAATAGGGCAATCGAGCCAACCACAATTTAGCTGTCGCAACTTTACTACGAACTATTGGAATGATATTCATGATTGAAAACTTTTTTGCGACATTACTTTTCTTCTTTGTATTTGTTAAATAATTCACTCATTAGCGCCAAGTCACCACGCGCTTCGCCAGCGATGAGGTAATCATTTTGATGGCTCAGGGTGTCGTGATAGATTTGCTGAGCCTTGCTCAAGTCGTTTTCAGCATAAAGGGCATAAGCAAAAAGGATGCGCTGTTTTGCCGAAGAGAATCTGGCATTGGTTATTACATAATCCGCCTGCTTTTTTGTCCAATATTTTTCTATCACGTCTTTGCGCCTCAAGGTGAGGAGTTCAGTAAAGACGTATTCACCTGCGAGTTCGAATTGTATAATTTGAGGAAACGCGTCGAAATGCGACAACAGGTCCTCTGCCGCAGCATGGGCATCAACGAAACGCCCTTCGTCAATGAGTCGCGCCTGATAGTTGAGGCGACTGGCAAGGCGAAGCAAGTCTTTATAGTCGTCCACAGGGTCGCAGTCGAACCACTCCGCAGGCATCTCGCTTAGGCGCTTTCCTTCGGTAGCAGCCGCGGCAATCTGCAGTTGGCGCACCAAGTCCTTCCGTTTCTCCGGCATACGGCAAAGCATCAAGATGTTCATCCCATCGTTTTGCATTCCGCCGGGGCGCATAGGAATGCCGTTCATCACAGCAAGAAACATCCCCACGATGAACATCATCATGCACCATTCGCTCCACCACATCGACAGATTGCACGTCATCAGCAACACGAGCGCAAGCAAGGCAACCACAACGTTCATCATCACCCCACCGGCATTGTACCATAAGAAGGGCACTTGCTCGGCTGGTATCTCAGGCGGCGACATCAGGCATTGCCCTCCCGTTCCAGCCAGTTTATAACGGCGAACTCTGATGCGTCCGTCCTGACGCACAAAGGCGATGCTGCCGATGCGAAACGAAGAAAAACGATAGCCCGTGGCAAGTCCCATCAGAAGGTGACCCGCCTCGTGGAGAACGATATGTAAAACAATCGCCACGACCATTGCCACGAATGCCAGCACGATGGGAGTTATAAAGTCAACAAGGGGTAACTCGCCGGCAATTCTCAGCACATCGAGCGTCCCTTCTCTTCCTTCTATTATGAATATCGTTGCTCCCACAGCAGCACCACCAATCAGCGCACCTATTAGGAGTGAGAGCACTATTTGCAGTATTTTCTTCATATTATTCATTGTGTTGAATCATCTAAATGCTGCGCAAAGGTAGGCAAATTTCCCTAATTGAATGATAATATTTTCAAACAAGTCAGGCAACTTTATTCAGCGATTACTTATTTTTGCAAATGATATATATAAATGATGAATTTCTTATGGCTAAACTTACTGCGAAACAGTTGGAGGATAAATTGCGTTTTGCAGGTGAGGCAATTCCCTCGATGAAACGTCGCTGTGATGGTCATGACTATGAGGCGCGCCAGATGTATCTTATCACTATTACGGTGGAGGGTCGGCGCCCGTTGTTCGGGCGTGTTGTCGGTAATCCCGAGGCGGAGGAAGGAGCGCATGATGCTCCGCACACTGAACTTTCACCGCTCGGTAAGGAAGTCGAGCAAGAGTGGATGGCAATTCCTCTGTATCACCCCGAAGTGAAAGTGCTTGCCCTACAAATCATGCCCGACCATTTGCACAGCATCCTCTTTGTCAAAGAGCGCATGCCCCAGCATTTAGGGCACATCATCAAGGGCTTTAAGGCAAGCACGAATAAAGCCTACCGCAGGCTCATCGCCCCTCGTCCAGATTTCCTTCCAGTAGGTTGCGACGCCGTCGCAACTAACGAAACAACCGTCGCAACCAACGCCCCCGCCCCGCGCCTTCGCCCCGACCGCAAACACGGCCTCCTCTGGAGCATCGGCTACACCGACGGCCTCCTCGGTCGTAAAGGCCAACTCGAGAACTGGTTCACCTACCTCCGCGATAACCCTCGTCGCCTACTCATGAAGCGCCTTCACCCTGAATTTTTCCGCGTGCAGCGCAACGTAAAGGTGGGAATATACGAGTTTTCAGCTATCGGCAACCGCTACTTGCTGACCCACCCCGTGCGTCTGCAAGTGCAATGCTCACGCCGTCTTACCGATGCTGAAATTGCACAACAAAAGGCATACTACTTGGAGCAAGCAAAGCGTGGTGCCGTGTTGGTTTCGCCCAGCATATCCCCTGGAGAAAAAGCCATCATGCGAGCCGCTTTTGATGCCGGTTGTCCGCTCATTCTTTTGCAGGAAAATGGTTTCACTGATCTTGCCAAACCTGGAGGAGCCCGCTTTGATGCCTGCGCCGAAGGACGCCTGCTCATCCTTGCCCCTTGGGAGCATCACAACCAGCGCCTCGCTATCCAGCGCAATCAATGTCTTTCCCTAAATGAGATGGCACGAGTGATTTGTGAGTAGTTTTTTTAGGTTGCATTTTTTTTCTAAAAATCTCTTGACTCGTCCCTAAGGGCATGCCTTAACTTTGCACTCGCTGGCAAATCAATCGTACGATAATGAGTAGAAAAACAAAGTTAAAAATTGGAGAGTTTTCCAAGATGATGCAAGTCACGGTGAAGACGTTGCGCCACTATGAGCAAAAGGGATTGCTCGTGCCTGACGAGGTGGATGAATGGACGGGGTATCGGTATTACAGTATTACGCAGATGCAACGCCTCAATACCATTCGTGGACTACAGCGACAAGGTTTCTCGCTCGAAGAAATTAAGGACTTGTTCGAGGATGAATCACAGACGCCCAGTGTCGCCCAATTGACTCAAAAGATAGAAGAGACAGAACGACAACTGCAAATTCTAATGGAGCGTCGCCACCAATTGCTCAAATGGATGGACTCTCATAAGCAAATTAGAACAATGGAAAAATTTAGTATTCAATTTCTGCCCGAAATCATTGTGGCAAGTCACCGAGAAATCATTCCCGACTATAGTGCTTTGGGGCAACTTTGCGTCAATAAAATTGGTCCTGAGATGCAACGACTGGGGTGTAAATGTCCCCCTCCGGGTTACTGCTTTACAATAGAGCATCATCTGGAATATCGTGCTACCGATCTCGATATTGAATATTGCGAACAAGTGGAAGAAATGGGCACAGACAACACTATTATACAATTCAAACGCTTACCAGCTGTCCCCAAAGCGCTTTGTATGAAGCACGTCGGACCTTACGAACGCTTCCACGAATCATTTACCGAAGCTTTTGCTTACATGGAAGAACAAGGTTACAAACTGGCTGGACCGCTCCGTACTTCCTATATAGACGGAGTATGGAATAAAGCGAACCCCGAAGAATGGTTGTCTATCATTCAGATACCAATTGAGTAAAATTATATAAAATTGGTGGCGCATGCTGGGAATTAACAATCCCTACATGCGCCACCATTGTTTATAGATTCACACTTATACATCCTTAGGAATATTGATATCCATCCTTAGAGTGAGGGTTTTGTTCTGCGTATATCGCGGCGAATATATCTATGAATAAGGCGGTAGGTGGGTTCTATTACCTTTCTGGAACGGATGTCGCTGTAACGCATCATCAAACCTACCAAACATAGAAGGGCAAGAAGGAGTAACCATCCGTAGATTTCCTTCATCGACTCCAGCAAGGCTTGTGCTTGAATCGTTCCGTAGAGTTCCGTGAGTGAGGATGGATGAGCAGTCAACGCAGTGCTGTCAAGATGTTCGCCTAAGCGCATAGAATGGTATGTCGTCCTAATGGTCAACCAACGTCCCACGATAGCATTTCCTATGGGAGCGGCGAGGGCGGCGCTAAACATGTTCTGAAACGAAAGTCCGTGGAGAAAGGTGTAAGGAAACGGCAAGCGTGCGTTGGCTGTCAGCATGGGTACCGCCACAATCACGTAACCTGCAGAACGCAAGATGACAGGCAGGAAGAGCGCCTCCTTCGGCAGGTTGTAGTCAATGTAGAAATAGAAATATGCCAAGTAACCTGCAAAGCACGTGAAGGCGATAACCAACATGCGCTGGTACGTCCATTTACGCTTAGCAAAAGCCTGCCACGTGAAAACAATGCCGATAACAACACCGAGTATTGCCACCCAGTTGAGCGTAAGCGTATTCAAATGGTCGTAACCCAGAATGCCCTCCATCAGCGCATGTTCAAAGATGTGACCGGGCGCCAGCAGCAAGTCCATCATCAAGATGATGCTCACGCAAATAGGTACAAGCGGAATGCGGAATATTTGCAACGAGATGTAGGGGTGGCGCAGGAATGAGGCGCGCCACAGGTTGAGCAAGAGGGTCACCGCGCCCAGGATTGTGGCAAACCACACGTGTTCCGACTCCCACCAATCGTAATGTTCGCCATAGAGGCAAATGAAAAGTACGGACATCGCAGTTGCTCCCCACAGCAGCATACCTACCCAGTCAATGCCGAAGAGCGGTAGGCGCGGCATGATTTGAATACCCTTGTAGCATGTCAATACAATGAGGTACATCAAGAGTAGCGCACCGATGACAAACCAATGCATGTAGTGCCACGACGTCCATACGGAGAACGAAAGTGCGGCAATGCCCGTGAGTTGGATGGTGCCATTGACCATTAGGTAAATGTAGCAAAACCAAATTGCCATGTCGCGCTTGGGAGTTATCCAAAGTTGGATGGTGGAGTTGCATTCGTATATTGCCCACATGCGGAAGTATCCCGAAACGAGGCACACGCCTACAAGCACGGGAACACTTGACGTGTGCATGCAAATCAAGTTGGCAGCAATCAGCACAAGGATGCAACTGCCCAATGTCGTCTTGGGGCGCACTGCCCACTTAAGGCGAAACATGATGGCAAAAAAGAGCGCCATGCCTACGAGTGAGGCATACCCCGCCATCATAATATCTTCCTGCAACAGTTGTGTGCTCCCCACCATTTCGCTTACTGCAGCCAGATAAACCCCGCCCGTGCAGTTCAGCACGATGATGAAGAGAATCAGCATCCACGGTTTCAACTTTTCGGGGACGAAGCGAATGTGCGGAATGGAGAAAGGTTGGTTGGAATGATGATGGTGACTCATTAGTACAATACTTTACATTCCACATTCATCCCAGCTCCTACGCGTAACAGGGCTGTTGAATCGTTGTCCTCAGCAAAGTCAATGCGTACGGGGATGCGTTGCTCAATCTTTACGAAGTTGCCCGACGAATTATCCTTGGGCATAAGTGAAAAACTCGCCCCTGTCGCTTGCGAGATAGAGCGCACGACGCCCTTAAACTTATAGTCGGGCACAGCATCCACTTCAATCTCCACTTCTTGCCCCACTTTGATGTGGGCTGTTTGTGTTTCTTTGTAATTGGCCACCACCCATTTTTCGCTGGCATCTACAATATCAACGAGCGTCTGTCCAGGTTGGATAAGTTGACCTACTTGCATCGTCTTCTTACCCGTAATACCGTCACAAGGAGCAAGAATGACGGTATATGAAAGGTTGAGGCGTGCCAACTCCACTGCCGCTTCAGCGAGTTTAATACCCGCTTCGTTCTGTCCGAGGCGTGTGTTTTGTTCGCGCCCTACGGCCTGCACACTTTCCTTCTGACGCTGCAACATTTCGTAGCGCGCCTTTGCTGCAGCGTATGCCGTTTGCGTATCGTCATACTGTTGCTTGGTCACGGCATTTTTGTGGTAGAGTGCCTCAAAACGCTTGTAGTTGCGCTCGGCATTCTCCAACAAGATACGCGCCTCTTCAATGCTTGCTTCGCTCACCGTGAGATTCGTTTGTGTCGTGGAAATCACATTGTGCATAGCGTCCTTTCCCGTTAAGGCGTTGGCAAGATTTGCTTCTGCTTGCGCTACTCGGAAACGGAATTCTGCGTCCTCAATAATGGCAAGTGTGTCGCCCTTTTTTACTTGAGAGTATTCATCAAAACGCACCTCTTTAATAAATCCTTGCACACGTGAATTCACAGGAACAATATGCTGTTTCACCTGGGCATTTTCGGTGAATTCAACATTGCCGAGGTGCACGAACTTTTCGCACACCCAAATGATTGCACCTAACAGGGTGATGCAGGCAACGATGTTGTAAATGAGTTTCTTGTTTTGTCTTTTCATAATGTGAATGTTATAGATTACCAGCTGTATTCTTGAGTTTGTAATAATTAAAGAGCACGTTGATGCGAGCGTTTACGAGTTGTAATTGCGCTTCGAGGCATTGAGTAGCAGCGTCAAGCAAGTCCGTCACTATAGCGAGGTCGTTGCTGTAGCGCGTACTTACAATATCGTAGTTTTCGTGTGCCAATTCTACACTTTTCTTCAGTGTTTCTACGGCATCCTGCGCTTCGAGCATGCGGGTATAATCTGCCATCACGTTGAGATTGGTTTGTTGCAAAGTCTCCTCCTGCTTTTGGCGCTGCCACTCTGTAGCGATTCTCGCCTGCTTGACACTGCGCTTTGTCTTATAGAGCGCGTGAAGGGGGTATGATACGTTTACACCTACGAACCAATAGTTGAAGTTCTTGTTGATTGCCGGTACTTCAATGGTAATCGGACCGTCGAAATGATTGGACGCTACCAATGCTACGTTGGGAAGCAAGTTGCTACGCTCCAACTTTTCGGCACGTTCACCCATCTTTACCGCCAAAGCAGATTGCTTTACACTATGTGCGCTGGTACTTGCCACCTCCTGCCAGTGTGCTAAACTTTCCGTGGGGAGATGCTGCGCAATCAGGGTGCTATCCACCTGAATTTGCGTACCCTCAGGTAGCCCTAACAAAGTAACGAGGTCGTAGTTCAAAATCTCAGCGGAATTGGCTACACGCTTCCGCGCCAACTCAAGGTTTTTGAGGTGCAATTCCTGACGGGTGACGTCGTTCTGCAGTGCCACACCCTCCCTGTTGCGAGCGCGAGTGTCGGTAATCACAAGTTGCGCCAATTCAATACTTTTGTCGTACACGCGAAGAGCATTCTGATATTGATAGAGGTCAAGATAAAATCCCGTGAGCATCCATCTCACGCGTGAACGTGTCGCGTCTAAATTCACACCCGCCATTTCTTTTTTCAGATGCGCCAGCGCAATAGCGTTATCTACCTTTCCGCCACTATAAATCAACTGCGTGGCAGTGATGGCAAAGTTGTTCCCGAAATGAGGAATCTTAACGCTCCGACCGTCAGAGAAATCGCGGTCTGTCAGATAACCATTCCCTAAATAACTTGCAGACAGTGAAATGTCAACGTCGGGGAGTTTCCCGTTTTTAGCAACCTCCACTGCCTGTTCTGCCTCTCTCACGGCGAACGATGCTGCGTGTAGCGACTTGCTGTTCTTGTCTGCTAACGCAAACAGTTTTTCCAGCGTCAACACGCACTTTTCTTGGGCGCACACACCCATAGCACATAATGGCGCACAGAGCACCATTATGAGCAAACATAATTTACCCATAAATTAAAATGTTGATGAAAAAAATATTCGAAAAATTCGGGATTACAATCTACCGTCAGCTCTCCCAATAAGTACTGATATTGGTGTGGTAGGGGATATAAACAAAAATACTTAAAAAGCTGTGATAGAATATTGCGTTTGTTGTCATATAGGGGAAGAACTGTATGCCCTTCGGAACGCAAATTTACAAAAAATATTCCAAACGTCTGTGCCCGCTATGGCGTGAAAGTGCCCTAAAAATCGGCTTCTACAGGTATAGATTTAGAGATGCACATCAGGTTTCGTAAACTCGGAATTTCAAAAGATAGTAATAGTTTACTTTGGATGCAAAATACAAAAAAACGCCCAGTTGACGTATGTGTCAGGTGGGCGTTCGAGATATGTTCTATACTATTGTCATACGACGTCGGCGTAGCGCCGTAAGAATGCTTTCTGAGGCTACGGGATTAAGTCCACGAAACGTTGTGTGCTTTTTTAATTCAGCAAGTGGCATAACGAGCAACAATTTTGCGATACATTCATCTGCAAACGAGTTGCTAACTACATTTACACCAGTAAAGTCAAGTACAATCTTGTCATTTTGCTCAATAAGAGGAAGCAAAATCTCACGTACCTTTTTCCCTAAAGGACGTGTGCCAAGATTCTCGCCATATTCTCTAAAACTAAATGTTACCATAGTTCTTCCAATTCATTGTCGGTTAAAAAAGTTTCGTTGTATTGAGCTGCAATGTTGGTTCTGTTCGCAACAACTTCTGAAGGGTTGATTTCTCTGTTCGTACGTAACTGCAGATAGACAATGGACCCTTTCCAATATTCACTCTCTTGTGTCAACTCATTACCTTCATAAAGCAATAAGGAGTGATGACCTGAGCGAACCTCAAATTTGAGTCCTGCCTCATGGGCTAAAAGTGATGTGGAGTATAGGCCAAATCCCATTCCTTTACCGTCGGTGATGGAGTCTTTGATGCATAAACTCAACGCTTCAGGTTCTGATAAATTAGTGTATTCTTCGTTTTCAGAAAGAGATGCGAGAACGCCCATCCCATCGTCAGCAACCAAAAAACTTAAGACATGTTTAGACGGGTCATAGTGGGTAATCACAGTACCAACATCTTTCCCAGAGTGAGTCAGCACATTGTCTAATATTTCATAGAAACAATAACTCATTGCTTGTAGCACTGTAGTTTCTATTTCCATATACTGGGTCAACACCCCAACAACTCTTTGATATACCTCATAGATGTTTTTCTCATCAAATACATCTATGGTTATTTCATGTGGAGTGTCAGAAAAATATTGTTTAATCAGTGTTGATAGATTCATCTTTAATTGTTGTTATGCATAACAATGTGCAAATATAGCGAGATTTTTAGAGTAAAAAAAATATTGTGACAAATTCAGCTCTGTAGAATCTTTGGATATCTCATTGTGATGTGCTTTTTAGATATTAAGTAACACTAAAAAAGGAGTGGCAATCCGCGAAGATTGCCACTCCTTTACTATTTCTTAATAAGGTAGAAATTACATCATACCGCCCATGCCGGGAGCACCCATAGGCATTTCGGGCTTGTCTTCCTTCTTGTCGCAGATGACACATTCCGTTGTGAGGAACATGCCAGCTACGGAAGCTGCGTTTTCGAGTGCTACGCGTGTTACCTTTGCGGGGTCAACTACGCCGGCTGCACGGAGGTCGCAGAAGGTGTCGTTCTTGGCATTGTAACCGAAGTTGCCTTCGCCTTCGCGCACCTTGTTTACGATTACTGCGCCTTCAACACCTGCGTTCTTACAGATTTGACGGAGGGGTTCTTCGATGGCGCGACGGATGATGGCAATACCCGTAGTTTCGTCGGCATTGTCGCCAGTCATGCCTTCGAGCGCTGCTTGCGCACGAATGAAGGCTACACCACCACCCGTAACGATACCTTCTTCAATCGCCGCACGCGTTGCGCAAAGTGCGTCGTCGCAACGGTCCTTCTTTTCCTTCTGTTCGGTTTCAGAAGCAGCACCCACCTGAAGTACACACACACCGCCGGCGAGTTTTGCCTGGCGTTCCTGAAGTTTTTCCTTGTCGTAGTCAGAAGTAGAGTTGGCGATTTCCACCTTGATTTGGTGAATGCGGTCAGCGATAGCCTGCTTGTCGCCGGCGCCGTTTACGATGGTTGTATTGTCCTTCGTTACGTTTACCTTCTCTGCCGAACCGAGCATTTCGAGTGTCGCCTGTTCGAGCTTGATGCCCTTTTCTTCGCTAATCACGATACCGCCGGTGAGCGTAGCAATATCTTCGAGCATTGCCTTACGACGGTCGCCAAAACCGGGAGCCTTCACCGCACAAATCTTGAGTTGCGTGCGGAGGCGGTTGACAACGAGCGTTGTGAGCGCTTCGCTTTCTACGTCTTCAGCAATGATGAGCAAGGGACGACCCGTCTTCACTGCAGGGTCGAGGATGGGGAGGAACTCCTGGAGGTTGGAAATCTTCTTATCGTAAATAAGGATGAGCGGACGCTCCATTTCGCAGTTCATCTTCTCTGTATCAGTCATGAAGTAGGGAGAGAGGTAACCGCGGTCGAACTGCATACCTTCAACTGTTTTCAACACGGTGTCGCGACCCTTGGCGTCTTCAATCGTAATCACACCGTTTACGGTCACGGCGCGCATACCGTCGGCAATAAGTTTACCGATTTCAGCATCGTTATTCGCAGAGATCGTAGCCACCTGCTCAATCTTGTCGTAAGATTCTTCCACCATTTCCGCCTGTTCCTTAAGGCTTTCAACGACCTTCTTCACCGCCTTGTCAATACCGCGCTTGAGGTCGAGGGGGTTGGCACCCGCAGCGAGGTTCTTCAAACCTTCGTTGAGGATGGCTTGTGTGAGCACCGTAGCAGTAGTTGTACCGTCGCCGGCATCATCACCCGTCTTGCTTGCCACGCTCTTTACGAGCTGCGCACCAGCGTTCATGAAGCTGTCTTCGAGTTCGATTTCCTTGGCTACCGATACACCGTCCTTTGTGATACGGGGAGCGCCAAACTTCTTATCGATAACTACGTTTCTGCCCTTAGGACCGAGCGTTACCTTTACTGCATTTGCAAGTGCATCAGCACCTTGACGCAACAAGTCGCGTGCGTCAACGTCATATTTAATTTCTTTTGCCATAAATCTTTTGTTTAGTAAACGAGTTAATAGGTACGAGTAGACAAGATGGTTTGTGAGTAGCAAATAGTTTACGAGGTGCGGACAATAATGAATGTATAATGGTGTCACTATCGTTTATCTCACACTCTATCTCGTCTACTCGTACCTATAAACTTGTCTACTGTAAAAAAATTATTGAATTGTTACTGCAAGAACATCGCTCTGGCGCATGATGAGCAACTTTTCGCCGTCGATGTCAATTTCTGTGCCGGCATACTTTCCGTAGAGCACCACGTCGCCTTCCTTGAGCACCATTTCTTCGTCCTTAGTGCCGTTGCCCACAGCGAGCACTGTGCCGTAGAGAGGTTTTTCCTTAGCAGTGTCGGGAATGATGAGGCCACCGACAGTCTTTGTTTCAGCAGGAGCGGGCTTAATTACCACGCGGTCTGCAAGAGGTTTAATAGTCATAGTTAATATATAAATGTTGATTAATATTGTCTGCTATGATTAACTAACAAAAGTTGTGCCAAAAAAGATAGATTCGGTTTTGCATCGTTGTTTTTGGCGGATGTAAGCTTTGAGAATTAAAAAATGTTGAGTTGGGAATCGTGGGGACGGAGGTAGTCGGTGTGGGGTGTTCTCAATTTGTTTTATCGGCAGGTCGTTCTCTTTTTTTTTGTTTCACCTCTACACGTACTCTCGTCTTTAAAATTGCCCTTTATTTTTCTAAGTTTTGCGCAAAATTGCGCGTAAACGTTAATTAACACCTCTTAACATAATTGATAAATATCAAAAAATGCAAAATTTTAACAAAGTTTATATTTTGCGCATTAAAACGTTAAAGATTGTTTATAAAATTCCCGGATTTTTAGCAAAATTTTCCTTCTTCAAAAGAAAAAAGTTTTTCTTCAAAGGAAAAAATTCCTACTTCAAAGGAAAAATTTTCTATGTTTGATGAAGTTTTCAGGAGGAAGGGCGCAAAAAAAGGAGGGCAGCACAGCCCTCCTTCAACCTTTGTGCAAATATACAGTAAAAATATTTTTTTTCCAAATCGGCTTTTCGCGGTGTTTTTACAATCGTTAACAATTCAACCCTCGATTTTGCTATTTTGCGCTCCGAAAATGAGGGTTTTGTGTAAAACGTGATTTTTGCGAATTTTTGAAATGCACGAAAATGATGAATGCGGATTTTGCGCTGTGTTATCTTATAGAAGTTTCGCAAGAACTCATTTTTTAGGTTTTAGGTTTTAAGGTATTAAGGTGTGCCATTCGGATTGTTACCATTCATTCACATAAATAGTCTGGATAATCCTCAAAACCTAAAAGCGTAGCGACCTAACAATCTTATATCCTGACTCAACTTAAGTGCTAAAGTTGAGGTATTTTATTAAGTAACTATTCAAAATTAATTTTATAAATATGAGTAATTTACAAATAAGTTCGTTCCAACAGATGCTAATGCTCTGTTTGTACAATAAAAAAGAGAGTCCTTAGTATTGTAATCTACAGGCCTTATCCATTTTCCC